>NZ_JANODC010000243.1:0-3966 GCF_031412495.1 Rhizobacter sp.
CCGGCCGGGACGGGTGCCTCGGGTCCGGCCCGGGCGATGTCCGCAGCGGCGCTCACGCGGCGACGGTATCGCAACCGGCTCGTCGCACCGACCGTCGCGCCCGATTGGCGCAGCGCCGCCGAAGGTCATCACCGAGGATCACGTCATGTTCGAGACCGCCATCGCAGGCAGCCTGCCCAAGCCACCGTGGCTCGCCGAGTCCGAGAAGCTCTGGCCGGCCTGGAAGGCGAGCGGCGCCGAGCTCGAGCAGGCCAAGGCCGACGCGACGCTGCTCTGGATCAAGGTGCAGGAAGACGCCGGCCTCGACATCGTCGGCGATGGCGAGCAGTCGCGGCAGCACTTCGTGCACGGCTTCCTGGCGCGCGTCGACGGCATCGACTTCGAGCACAAGGTGAAGATGGGGATCCGCAACAACCGCTACGACGCGATGGTGCCGCAGGTGACGGGGCCGCTCGGCCTGCAGGGCCGCGTTCATGCCGCCGAGGCACGCCTCGCCCGCGCGCACACGACGCGGCAGCTGAAGTTCACCCTGCCGGGGCCGATGACCATCGTCGACACCGTCGCCGACCGCTTCTACGGCAACGGCCTCGCCCCGCGCGAGGCGAAGATCAAGCTCGCGTTCGCCTTCGCCGAGCTGCTCAACGAGGAAGCGCGCGCGCTCGAGGCCGACGGCGTCGACATCGTCCAGTTCGACGAGCCGGCCTTCAACGTCTACATGGCCGATGCCGCCGACTGGGGCGTCGCCGCCCTCGAGCGCGCCGCCGAGGGGCTCGGCTGCAAGACCGCTGTGCACATCTGCTACGGCTACGGGATCAAAGCCAACGTCGACTGGAAGGAGACGCTCGGCGGCGAGTGGCGGCAGTACGAGCAGGTGTTCCCGGCCCTGGCGCGCAGCTCGATCGACCAGGTCTCACTCGAATGTTTCCATTCGCACGTCCCGCCCGACCTGATGCGGCTGCTCGACGGCAAAGACGTGATGGTCGGTGTCATCGACGTCGCTTCCGATGCGATCGAGACGCCGGAGCAGATCGCCGACACGATCGGCACGGCACTGCGTTTCGTCGCCAGGGACCGCCTGCGCCCGTGCACCAACTGCGGCATGGCGCCGATGCGCCGCGAAGTTGCCGAAGCCAAGCTGGCGGCGCTGGCGCAGGGCGCGGCGCTGGCGCGCGCGAGGTACGGCGCGTGACGGGAGCGCCGCCGGCGCCGGTCACCGCGCCGGCGCAGCTCGCGGGAGCCATGAAGGAGCACGGCCGCGCCGTGCTATCACCGGCCGGACTGGCCGAGTTCGCGGCCACCGACGTGGCCGAACTCGACGCCCTCCGTGCTTCCTGGGACGACCTGCCGCCCGACGCGCACCTGCGCGACGGCGGCCGCTATCGCAGGCGCCGTCATGCCAGCTTCGTCGTCGACGCCGGCGAGCTGCGCCTCTTGCCGCAGCGGGCGCACTGGCAGCCGATCGAATACAACGCGCTGCACGGCGGCCTTGAGCGCTGGTTCGAGCCGGTCGCCGCCTCGACGCTCGAGGCGCCCGCGTGGCGCCGCATGCTGCTCGCCTTCGCCGCCCTGGCGTCGCAGATGAAGGGCGCGCAGCCCTGGTCCGTCGAGGCGCACCAGTTCCGCATCGACACCACCGACGGCATCGGCCGGCCGACGCCGGAGGGCGCGCACCGCGACGGAGTCGACCTCGTTGCCGTGATCCTGGTCGCGCGCGAAGGCGTCAAGGGCGGCGAGACGCGCGTCTTCGATGCCGACGGCCCGCAGGGGATGCGCTTCACGCTGCTCGAGCCGTGGACGGCGCTCGTGCTCGACGACGCGCGCGTCATCCACGAGAGCACGCCGATCCAGCCGCTCGAAGGCTACGGCCACCGCGACACCCTGGTCCTGACCTACCGTGCCGGCGGGTTCCAGGGCCCCGTCTAGGGCAAGGAAGGACCAAGGATGAGCCGCTGGTGGGCCCTCATCGTCCTCTGCATGGGGGCGCTGATGATCGTCGTCGACATGACGATCGTGAACGTGGCGCTGCCCTCGATCGGCGCCGACCTCGGCTTCGCTCAGACGGCGCTGGTCTGGGTCGTCAACGCCTACACCCTGACCTTCGGCGGCTTCCTGCTCCTCGGCGGCCGCCTCGGCGACCTGTACGGCCAGCGCCGCATCTTCCTGGTCGGCATCGTCTTCTTCACGGTCACGTCGCTGGTCTGCGGCCTCGCGGTGTCGCAGGGCCTGCTCGTCGCGGCGCGCGCGCTGCAGGGGGTGGGCGGGGCGATCGTCGACGCGGTCGCGCTCTCGCTCATCGTCTCGCTCTTCACCGCACCGGCCGAACGGGCCAAGGCGATGGGCATCTACGGCTTCGTCTGCGCCGGCGGCGGCAGCATCGGCGTCCTGCTCGGCGGCCTGCTCACCAACGCCTTCAGCTGGCACTGGATCTTCCTCGTCAATCTGCCGATCGGCATCGCCATCTTCGTGGCCTGCCTGCGCCTGCTGCCGGCCGACGCGGTGCCGGCGCGGCGCCAGCGGCTCGATGTCGGCGGCGCCGTCACGATCACCGCGGCACTGATGGTCGCGGTGTACGCGGTGATCGGCGGCAACGAGGCCGGCTGGGGCTCGGCGCGGACGCTCGCGCTTTTTGCCGTCGCCGTGGCGCTGTTCGGTGCCTTCCTCGTGATCGAGGCACGCACGGCGGCGCCGCTGGTGCCGCTCCGCCTGTTCCGGCGCCGCAACATCGTCTTCAGCAACGTCGTCGGCATCCTGTGGTCGGGCGGGATGTTCGCCTGGTTCTTCATCGCCGCGCTCTACCTGCAGGGCGTGCTCGGCTACAACGCGCTCGAGGTCGGCCTCGCCTTCCTGCCCGCCAACCTGGTGATGGCGGCGCTGTCGCTCGGCGCTTCGGCGTGGCTGGTCGGCCGCCACGGCATCCGCCTGCCGCTTGCCGGCGGGCTTGTCCTCGCCGGCGTCGGGCTGGGGCTCTTCGCCCGCGCGCCCGTCGGCGGCGACTTCCTCGTCGACGTGCTGCCCGGCATGCTGCTGCTCGGCGCCGGCGCCGGGATCGCCTTCAACCCGCTGCTGCTGGCGGCGATGAGCGACGTCAGCGCCGAGGAGTCGGGGCTCGCCTCAGGCGTCGTCAACACGGGCTTCATGATGGGCGGCGCGCTCGGCCTGGCCGTGCTCGCCAGCGTCGCCGCGGCGCGGACCGAGAACCTGCTCGGGCAGGGGCTGGCCCGCGTCGAGGCCCTGAACGGCGGCTACCAGGCGGCCTTCCTTGTCGGCGCGCTGTTCACCCTCGTCGCCGCCGTCCTCGGCGGCGTCGTGCTTCGTCAGCGCACGAACGCGTCGACGAAGGCCGAGCCGAGCCCGCAGGCCTCGTAGTGCGCCCGGCATAGGGCGATCTTGCTGAACACGTCCTCGTAGCCGGTCTGCCGGCCGGCATCGTCGACGTAGACCATCGCGCCCTGGATGTTGAAGAAGGTGATCATCTCGTCGAAGCCGGGCTCGACGACGAGGGTGTGGATCTCGCCCGGCGGCTCGTAGACGAACGAACCTTCGCGCGCGACCCAATCATGCTCGAGGTAGCGCCAGGCGCCCTTGATGACGTAGCCGACCACCATCGACGGGTGGATGTGCCGCGACAGCACGCCAGACTTGCGCACGCGCAGGAGGTTGCACCAGCTGCCGGTGACGGTGTTGAGCAGCAGCGGGCGGAACCACACGTTCGGCGCCTGAGGGACCCAGACGCGTTCGTTGTCGGGTATCGCGCCGATGGCGATCTCGGGCTGGATGCCGGGCTGCTGGACGATCATGGGAAGAGCTCCTGATCAGGCGACGAGGTAGCCGCCGTCGACGGGGATGATGGCGCCGGTGACGAAGCGCGCCGCGGGCGAGGCGAGGAAGAGCACGGCATCGGCGACGTCGTCGGGCCGGCCCCAGCGCTTGAGCGGCGTGCGCGCGAGGATGGCGGCGCTGCGCGCC
>NZ_JANODC010000244.1:0-1793 GCF_031412495.1 Rhizobacter sp.
ACGCTGGTGTCGGCGACGGCGCTGCCGCTCTCGATCATCCCGGCGTTCGGCGTGATGTACCTGTTCGGCTTCACCCTTAACGGCGTGACCTTGCTGTCGCTGTCGCTGGTGGTCGGCATCCTGGTCGACGACGCGATCGTCGAGATCGAGAACATCATGCGGCACCTGCGCATGGGCAAAAGCCCGTTCCAGGCCGCGATGGAGGCGGCCGACGAGATCGGGCTCGCGGTGATCGCGACCACGTTCACGCTGATCGCCGTGTTCCTGCCGACCGCGTTCATGAGCGGCGTGCCCGGCAAGTTCTTCGTGCAGTTCGGCTGGACGGCGGCAATCGCGGTCTTCATGTCGCTGGTCGTCGCGCGCATGCTGACGCCGATGATGTCGGCCTACATCCTGAAGGTTCCGAAGAAGGAGCACAGGGAAGGCGCCTGGATCGGCATCTACATGCGCTGGGTCAAGGCCTGCCTGAAGCACCGCGTGCTGACGACGATCGGCGCCACCGTCTTCCTCGTCGGCTCGTTCATGCTGCTGCCGCTCTTGCCCACCGGCTTCATCCCGCCCGACGACCTGTCGCAGACGCAGGTGGCTATCGACCTGCCGCCCGGCGCGACCTTCGAGCAGACCCTTGCCGCGGCCGAGCAGGCGCGCGTCATCGTGCAGCGCAACCCGAACGTGAAGCTCGTCTACACGGCGGTCGGCGGCGGCAATACCGGCGCCGACCCGTTCGCGCCGGCCGGCGCGTCCGAGGTGCGCAAGGCGACGCTGACGATCAACATGACGCCGCGTGCCGACCGCGGCGGCGTCACCAAGCAGACCGTCGAAGGCGAGCTGCGCACCGCCCTCGAAGCGCTGCCCGGCGCGCGCGTCAAGGTCGGCTTCGGCGGCTCGAGCGAGAAGTACGTGCTGGTGCTGGCCGGCGACGACGGCGCCGCGCTGGCCGCGCATGCGCGCGAAGTCGAGCGCGAGCTGCGCACGATCCCGAATATCGGCAACGTCGTCTCGACCGCGAGCCTGGTTCGCCCCGAGCTCATCGTGCGGCCCGATTTCGCGCGCGCCGCCGACCTGGGCGTGACCTCGGCCGCGATCGCCGACACCTTGCGCATCGCCACCGCGGGCGACTACGACCAGTCGCTCGCCAAGCTCAACCTGGCGCAGCGCCAGGTGCCGGTCGTCGTCAAGCTCGCCGCCGATGCGCGCAGCGACGTCGAACTGCTGTCGCGGCTCGACGTTCCCGGCGCGCGCGGCCCGGTGCGGCTGGCCAATGTCGCGACGCTGTCGATCGACAGCGGGCCGGCGCAGATCGACCGCTACGACCGCCAGCGCAATATCAATTTCGAGATCGAACTCAACCAGCAGCCGCTCGGCGACGTGGCCGCCAAGGCGATGGCGCTGCCGAGCGTTCGCAACCTGCCGCCGGGCATCAGCCTCGCGGCGGTGGGGGACGCCGAGGCGATGACCGAGCTGTTCGACAGCTTCGCCCTCGCCATGCTGACCGGCGTGATCTGCATCTATGTCGTGCTCGTGCTGCTGTTCCACGACTTCGTGCAGCCGGTCACCATCCTGTCGGCGCTGGTGCTGTCGGTGCCGGGCGCGTTCCTCGCGCTGTTCATCACCCAGACGGCGCTCTCGATGCCGTCGATGATCGGCCTGATCATGCTGATGGGCATCGCCACCAAGAACTCGATCCTGCTGATCGAGTACGCCATCATGGCCCGGCGCGACTTCGGCATGAACCGCATGGAAGCGCTGCTCGACGCCTGCCACAAGCGCGCCCGCCCGATCGTCATGACCAC
>NZ_JANODC010000245.1:0-14449 GCF_031412495.1 Rhizobacter sp.
TCCACCACGACCCGGCCGACTTCACCCTGAACGACCGGACCTGCGCCGCCGTGAACCGCGTCCGGGCCTACGTCTCGAGGGTCTACTTCGTGGCCTCGTGCAACCGCTGCAGCGACGCCGCCGACCGCACGCCGACGCTGAAGCGGGTCGAGCTGCTGAACGGCCAGCTGGTCGAGACGGCGCTGGTCGAGGGCATCGAGGACAAGCGCTTCGAGTACGGCTTCGACATCGACGGGAACGGCACGCCGGACACCTACCTTACCCAGCCCGGCGTCGCCGGGCCGACGTCGGACTGGGCGAACGTCATGGCGGTCCGGTTCCACTTCGTCAGCCGCTCGCTGGACAAGGCGACCGGCAGCTCGGGGCCGGGTGCCTCGCAGAGCTTCGACTTCGGCGGCGCCGGCGTGATCGTCGCGGCCGACGACGGCTACGTCCGGCGCGCGCACGGCAACACGATCCGCCTGGTCAATCCGAGCGGAACCCGGGAACTGCCGTGACGCACCGCCTCCGGAACTCGACCCGCCGAAGCTGCGAGCGCGGCGCCACGCTCATCGTCGCCCTGATCATGCTGCTGGCCATGGCCCTGCTTGCCGTCTGGGCCTACAACGGCAGCACCGCCAACCTGCGCATCGTCGGCAACACGCAGACGCGGCAGGAGGCCTTCGCCGCCGCGCAGGCGGCGATCGAGTGGACGATCAGCTCGTCGCTGTTCGTGCAGGACCCGGTGGCGGTGGCGGCGAGCCCGATCCCGATCGACGTCCACGGCAACGGCCACGCCGCCTACGCGGCCCGGCTCGATCCGGCGCCCTCGTGCTACCGGGTCCGCCCGGTCGCCTCCGGCGAGCTCAACCCGACCACCGCCAGCGACCTGCCCTGCATGCTGTCGCAGGCGCCGAACGGCATCGAGAGCGCGGTGCCCGGCCCGGCGGCGGGCGCGTCGCTGTGCTCGGACATGGAATGGAACGTCCGTGCCGTCGTCAACGACGCGACCAGTGGAACGAGCGTCGCCGCCAACCAGGGCGTGGCCGTTCGCGGCTTCGTCACCGATGCGGCGACCGGATGCCCGTGAGTCGAACCACAGGCACCACCCCATGAAGAACCTCCGCACCCGAACCGCCCGCATGGCCTGGGCCGCCGCCTGCCTCGCGCTGCTCGCCGGCCCCGCCCGCGCCGAGGACATCGACATCTACTCGTACGTCGACGCCAACGCCGACCTGCCGAACGTCCTGCTCGTGCTCGACAGCTCGGCCAACTGGTCGGCTTCGCTGCCGGTGCCGAACTGCTACTACAAGGAGGGCGGCGTTCTCACGAGCGCGGGCCCGTCCAGCGCCGAGCAGGGCAAGAAGGTCGGCATCGAGAAGTGCGCCCTCTACAACCTGATCGACTCCTTGCCGGTGAAGGCGAGCGGCGGTCCGAACAACGACGCCCTCTTCAACGTCGGCCTGATGATCTTCAACGAGTCGCCGGCTGCCAACAGCGGCGGCTATCCGCGCCGGGCCCTCGCGCCGCTGACCACCAGCAGCAAGATCGCCTTCAAGCAGGTGATCAGGAACCTCGACATCCAGGCCGACAAGGCCAACAACGCCGCCTTCGCGAAGACCATGCACGAGGCCTACCTGTACTTCAAGGGCCTCGACGCCTACCGCGGCAAGGCCGGCACGAAGTGGGACCCGGCCGCGTTCACCGGCAACCGCTACAACTCGACCGCGGCCGGCGCCTGCGGCCGCAACTACCTGATCTTCATCGCCAACGGCGGCCCGGGCGAGAACACCAACGGCGACGCCAGGGCGCTGCTCGCGGCGGCCGGCGGCGACACCGCGCCGCTCGTCTACCCGAGCTCGGTGGTGACGAACTCGGACCAGGCGAACTGGGCCGACGAATACGCCCGCTTCATGCGCGGCGTCGACGTGAGCGGCCGCGAAGGCATGCAGGGCATCGTGACGCACGGCGTGGCGGTGATCGGCAGTTCTAGCGACGGCAACTACCCGAACTTCATCCGCAGCATGGCCAACTACGGCGGCGGCCAGTACTTCAGCGCCAGCAGCGCCGACACGCTGACGCTGGCTCTGCAGCAGGTGTTCGACCAGATCCAGGCCGTCGACAGCGTGTTCGCCTCGGCCAGCCTGCCGGTGTCGGTGAACGCGCGCGGGACTTACCTGAACCAGGTCTACATGGGCATGTTCCGTCCCGACGCCGGCGGCCTGCCGCGCTGGCGCGGCAACCTGAAGCAGTACCAGCTCGGCATGGATGTGCTCGGCAACCTGTCGGTGGTCGACGCCAACGGCGCATCGGCGATCAGCTCCTCGACCGGCTTCATCGGGCCGGCGGCCGTGTCCTTCTGGACCGCGCCGAGCGAGTTCTGGATGAACCAGCCGATGGGCACGCCGGCATCGCGCAGCGACTCGCCCGACGGCGAGGTGGTGGAAAAGGGCGGTGCCGCGCAACGCCTGCGCAGCACATACGCGGAGGCCAGCGGCACGCGCCAGGTCCTCACCTGCATCGGCTGCACGTCGGGGCCGGTCACGCCGAGCGCCTTCGCCGACGGCAACGCCGCCATCACGCAGGCGGCCCTCGGCGTCGCCAGCGCCGCCGCACGGACGAACCTGATCGAGTGGGTGCGCGGCAACAGCAACGCCGGCGACGAGCAGGGCCCGACGACGCCGCCGGCGACGACCACCCGGCCCTCCGTGCACGGCGACGTGCTGCACTCGCGGCCGGCGGTCGTGAACTACGGCAGCGGGACCGGCGTGGTCGTCTTCTACGGCGCCAACGACGGCATGCTGCACGCCATCAACGGCAACCAGAGCGGCCCCGGTGCCGGCGAGGAGCTGTGGAGCTTCGTGCCCGAGGAGATGCTCGGCAAGCTGAACCGGCTGCGCGTCGACGCGCCGGAGGTGAGGGTCCCCTCGACCCCGGCCTCGTCGCCGGCCACGCCGCGCGACTACTTCGTCGACGGCCCGATCAGCGTCTACCAGAAGATCAACGCCAGCGGCGGCAGCGATCGCGTCGTCATCTACGTCGGCATGCGCCGCGGCGGCCGCCAGCTGTATGCCTTCGACGTGACGACGCCGAGTGCACCCCGGTTCCTGTGGAAGAAGGTCGGCGGCAGCGGCGACGTGACCCTCCTCGGCCAGACCTGGGCCGAGCCCAAGGTGGCACGCATCAAGGGCCATGCGAATCCCGTGCTCGTCGTCGGCGGCGGCTACGACGCCGCGGCCGAGGACGCCGCCAGCGCCGGCGCGACGACGATGGGCAACGTCGTCTACGTGCTCGATGCGTTCAGCGGCGCGGTGCTGAAGACCTTTACCGACCTGACCGGCGCCGGCTCGATCGGCCGCAGCATCGCCGCCGACGTGTCGATTGCCGACAGCGACGGCGACGGCAAGATCGACCGCGCCTACGCCGTCGACCTCGGCGGCCAGGTGTACCGGATCGACTTCGAGTCGAGTGCCGGCGGATTCGCGGTCTCCGACTGGTCGATCCGCAAGTTCGCCGACCTGAGCGGCGGCACGTCGACCGGCCGCAAGTTCTTCTTCGCGCCGGACATCATCGTCACGCGCGACTTTGCCGCTCTCACGTTCGGCTCGGGCGACCGCGAGAAGCCGCTGCTGACGGCGACGCAGGATCACTTCTTCCAGCTCTTCGACCGGGAAACCGGCAAGGGCCTCCCCGCCGGCTTCGCTCCGATCGTCTGGGACCACCTGCGCCGCGCCGGGACAGAGAGCGACGTGACCGGCAGCGGCTGCTATCTGCCCCTCGATCAGGGCGAAAAGGTCGTCAATGCCTCGACCTCGATCGCCGGCTACAGCTTCTTCGGCACCAACCGGCCCACTGCCCTCGGGTCCTCCCAATCCTGCACCGTCAACCTGGGCACCGCCAAGAGCTACGCGATGCCGCTCTTCTGCGTCGCCAGCGCCGGTTCGGTGCTGACCGGCGGCGGCCTGCCGCCGAGCCCGGTCGCGGGCCTCGTGACCGTGAGCTACACGTCGGCAGGCGGGGCGACCCTGACCCGTCAGGTGCCCTTCGTCATCGGCGCCCCCAATCCCAGCGGCTCGGCGATCCAGGCGACGCGGCCGCGGCCCTCCGTCAACGCGCCGCGCCTGCGCCGCTACTGGTACCAGGAAGTCAGGCGCTGAACAGCCGGACGGCGCTGCTCGTCCGCGCCCTGGCGCCGCGGCCTGCAGGGCGGGGCCTGGCCTGGGTCTCGCTCGATCCCGGCGACGACCTGCACCGTCTCGTCGACGAGGCTCCGCTGCACCGGCTCGCCCGCCTGATCGAGCAGCTGCCGGCGCCAGCCCGCACTGACGCGGCCACCGGCGGGCCATCGCCCGGCATGGCTCCGCATGGCTCCTTTTGGTCGATGTTCCGCGCCGCCAATGCAGGAATACTGCCGGTCACCGCTGCAGCCGCAGCCGGTCAACGAGGAGCCCACCATGAGCCACAAACCCCTGATCACGATCTTCGGCGCCACCGGCGCCCAGGGCGGCGGTGTCGCCCGCGCCCTGCTCGCGACGAGCGGACGGGACTTCCGCGTCCGTGCCGTGACGCGCCGCCCCGGCAGCCCGACAGCGCAGGCGCTGTCGGATCTCGGCGCCGAGATCTGCGCTGCCGACCTCGACGACGAGGCCAGCCTGCAGCACGCCATGCAGGGCGCGCACGGCGCCTTCTGCGTCACCAACTTCTGGGAGCACTTCTCGCCCGAGCGCGAACTCGCCCAGGCCGACCGCCTCGCCGAGGCGGCGCAGCGCAGCGGCGTGCGCCACGTGATCTGGTCGACGCTCGAGGACACGCGCCGCTTCGTGCCGGCCGACGGCACGCGCATGCCGGTGCTCATGGGGCGCTACAACGTGCCGCACTTCGACGCCAAGGGCGAGGCCGACCAGCACTTCATCGGCCGCGGCCTGCCGCTCACCCGGCTGCTGACCTCGTTCTACTGGGACAACCTGATCCACTTCGGCATGCAGCCGCAGCGCGGCAGCGACGGCCGCCTGCAGTTCGTGCTGCCGATGGGCGATGCCGCGCTGCCCGGCATCGCCGCCGCCGACATCGGCGCCTGCGCCGCGGCCCTGTTCCGCCAGGGCGACACCGCCGTCGGCCGCAGCGTCGGCATCGCCGGCGAGCACCTGAGCGGCGCGGAGATGGCGCTGGCGCTGTCGCGCGCGCTGGGCGAGCCGGTCGACCATGTGGCCATGGACCGGGCCGACTACGCCCGCCTCGGCTTCCCCGGCGCGGCCGACCTGGCCAACATGTTCCGCTTCAAGACCGACTTCAACGCCGCGTTCCGCGCTGCGCGCAGCGTCGCCGCGACACGGGCCCTGCACCCCGGGCTGATGCGCTTCGACGACTTCCTGGCCCGGCACGCTGCGCAGATCCCCGTCGCGCCGCGCGCGGCGCCCTGACGCCAGAGCACACCCGATCCCCGAGCTTGCCGGCGCCGTTCCGTCGATGCGGCCGCACGCATCGACACCTTCGCCTGCCTGACGCCGGGCCCGCTCGAGGGCGTGGCGATGAGCGACGAGGAGCTGTCGCAGATGTCGGCGATGAACAGCGCCGGTCGTTCGACCGGCTGCGCAGCCTGGCCGGCGCGCAGATCATCCGCCGCCCGGGCAGGACCTCCTCGACGGGCTGGTCGCGACGACTCGGGTAGAAGCGGAGGGCTGAGCAGACGCCTGCGCGGATTCGCGGTCACCGGGCCGCGATCCACGCTTCGAGCTTCGCTTCGAGCACCGCCAGCGGGATGTTCCCCGTGTCCAGCACCCGGCCATGGAACGCGCGAACGTCGAAGCGCGCGCCGAGCGCCTGCTCGGCACGCTGGCGCAGGCGCTGGATGGTCAGCGCGCCCACCTTGTAGGCGAGCGCCTGGCCGGGGTCGGCGATGTAGCGCTCGACCTCGGCCGTCGCGTCGGTCCGGCTCATCGCCGAGTGGGCCAGCATGTAGTCGATGGCGCGCTCGCGCGACCAGCCGAAGGCGTGCAGCCCGGTGTCGACCACCAGCCGCATGGCCCGCAGCATCTCGTCGTTGTAGTGACCGAACAGCTGGTGCGGGTCTTCGAACAGGCCGAGCTCGGGGCCGAGGCTCTCGGCATAGAGCGCCCAGCCTTCGCCGTAGGCGGTGTTGCCGCCGAAGCGAAGCAGCTTCGGCAGGGTCGGGCTCTCGGCGGCGAGCGCGACCTGCATGTGGTGCCCGGGCAGGGCCTCGTGGAGGTAGAGCGTCTCGACGCCCCAGGTGCGTCGGGTCTCCAGCGCGAAGGTGTTGAAGAAGAACACGCCGGGTTGGCCGGTGTCCAGCGATCCCGAGGTGTAGCTGGCACCGGCGGCGCTCGGTGCCTGGATGGCCGGCGTCGGCCGGATGGCGAGCGGAGTCTTCGGCCGCTTGTCGAATAGCCGGGGCAGCGCCGCATCGACACGCCGCCCGACCTCGGCGTAGCGGTCGGCGAGCGCCTGCGCGGAGGCCGGCGCGAAGCGGGGGTCGAGGCGCATGTGCTCGAGGAACTGCGCCAGCGTGCCCTGGAACGACACCCTGCGCATCACGGCCGCCATGCCGGCTTCGATGCGTGCCACTTCGTCCTCGCCCAGCCGATGCACGTCCGCCGCGCCCAGCGTGGTCGTGGTGTTGGAGCGGATCAGGAATTCGTAATAGCGCGCCCCGCCCGGCATCTCCGACAGGCCGACCGAGGCCCGGCTCGTCGCCAGGTAGTCGCTCGCCAAGAAGGAGTGCACCCGTGCGAAGGCAGGGCGCAGCCGGTCCTCCACTGCCGCCGCATACGCAAGCGCAAGGCGCTCGCGCTCGGCCGCCGGCATCGCCGACGGCAGCCTGCGGATGGGTCCGTAGTACGCAGACTGCTCGACCCCTTCCCCGGCGAAGCGCTCGAACTGCACCATCACCCGTTCGACCAGGAGGCGCGGCAGGACGACGCCGGTGCGCTGGCCTTCCCTCATGCGGCCCACGGCCCGGTCGAGCCAGGCCACGAAGCCGTCGATGCGCGAGAGGCCGTCGTCGTAATCGGCCACGCTGCGGTAGGGGGCCGCGCCTTCTCCCGACGACAGGATCGGGAAGTACAGATGCCACCCGTTCATCTGGTCGAGCTTGAGCAGCGGCCAGATGGTTGCCGCGGGCGGCGAGTGGCGGTCGCGCCATTCCTCGCGCGACCAGCGGAAGGTGTCGTAGGCGACGCGGTCGATCGGGCCGAGCGCCTCGCGCGGGATCCGCGCCAGCTGCACGAGCTCGGCCTCGGCGGCCTGCCGCTCCGCGCCCACGTAGGCGGCCGAAATGTAGTCGCCGTGCAGCGCCGCGCGCCGCGTGTCGCCGCGGTACAGGGCGAAGAGCGGGTTGCGGTCGAGGAGGGCCTCGTCGCTGGCGTCGAGCAGGCTTTGCAGACGCGCGGAGGCGTCGGGAGCCGGCCCCTCAGGCGACAAGGACAGCCCGCCGCATGCGCTCGAAAGGCCGACCAGAAGCACGATGGCAAGTGCGCGGAAGCCCATGAATCCCCCATGCGCCCGCTCTCGCGGCGGACGTCGGTTGCGGCGGGCCTTCAGGTGATGCGCCCGAACCAGAGCAGCGACAGCGTCGCTGCGGCGAGCACGAGCATAGCGGCCAGCACCGCGAGCAGCGGCGCGAGCTCGGTCTCGCGCGTCTGCACCTGCAGGCGCGAGCCGAGGTTCTGGTAGACGGTGCGCAGCCTTTCCGCCGTGCCGGCGTGGTGATACTCGCCGCCGGTCATCCGCGCCACCTCGCGCAGCGTCGGCTCGTCGAGCTTGAGGTAGATCGCGAAGCCATCGGCCGACGAGGCTGCGCCGTCGACCGTTCCCAGCCCGACCACGTAGACCCGCACGCCCCGGTCGGCGGCCATCTTCGCTGCCTCGAGGGTGTCGATGCCCGTGGTGCGGCGGCCGTCGCTGAGGAGGACGATGGCGGCCGAATCGTAGGAGCCCGGTGCGACCGGCGTGAGCTGCTTCGGCGGCCCCTTGTCCTTGTCCTTCGCCTTGCCGGTGCGGCTGAGCGCGTTCTGCCTCGCGCCGAAGGTCATGTCGCCCAGGCTGATGCCGTGGTCCGGGAACAATTCGGCCAGGCACAGCACGATCGCGTTGCCGACGGCGGTGCCGATCTGCATCTGGAAGGCGTCGATGGCCTTGACCAGCGCGGCGCGATCCAGCGTCGCCGCCTGGGCGACCTGGGCGCTCCCGGCGAAGGTGACCAGCCCGACATCGATGTCCGGGGGCAGCTCGCTCAGGAACAGCTTCGCCGCTTCCTGCGCGGCGACCAGGCGGGTCGGCTTCACGTCGGTGACGCGCATGCTCAGCGACACGTCCATGGCCAGCCAGATCGAGGACCGGGTCCACGGCAGCGTCAACGACGCGGTCGGGCGCGCCGTGGCGAACAGCAGCACGCCGCACGCGGCGAGGAGCAATGCCGGCGGCACGTGCCGGCGCCAATGCCGGCCGGCCCCGGCCTCGCGGACGGCGGCCAGGCTGCTGTAGCGCAGCACCTGCTTGCCGCGCCGGCGCAGGAGCCACAGGTACAGCGCCGGCAGCAGGGGCAGCGCCAGCAGCAACCACAGGTACTGGGGCCACAGGAAGTTCATGAGCGGCTTCATCCTATCGGCAATCGGAGGACCGGATCCGAGGGAACCTGTGCCGGTCGAGCCGGTCCTATCGGCTCCGCAACCCACGGGGTGAACATGACCCGAGACGAGACCCGAGCCATCCTGACCCTGAGCGTGCTGGCCGCGTTCGTGGACGGCGACAAGCACGAGCGCGAGCGCGCCGAGATCAAGCGGATCGCTGAAGGGCTGGCCGCCGACGACGGCGTGAACCTGCCCACGCTCTACCAGGACGTCCTGATGAAGCGGGTGTCGATCGCATCGGTCGCCGGCAGCCTGACCGGCCTCGAAGCGAGGCAGCTCGCCTACGAGATGGCGGTCTGCGTCTGCGATGCCGACGGCGTGCAGTCGCAGGCCGAGCAGCGCTTCCTGCACGACGTGCGCGCCGCACTGGCGCTCGCTGCGCCTGCAGCGACCGAGTTCTCGCACGCCGCTGACGAGCTCGCCGCGGTGCCCCTCGGGGTGCCCGGCACGGCGGACGTGCCGGCCCCGGCCGGGCGTGCGTCTCCCGACGCCGCCGAGCTCGACCGCACGATCCTCGAGGCATCGATCCTCAACGGTGCGCTCGAGCTGCTGCCGGAGACGCTGTCGACGATGGCCATCATTCCGCTGCAGATGAAGCTGGTCTATCGCATCGGCCAGCAACACGGCTACGAGCTCGACCGCGGCCACGTGAAGGACTTCCTCGCCGCCGCCGGCGTCGGCCTGACCTCGCAGTTCATGGAGCAGGCCGGGCGCAAGCTCCTCGGCGGCCTGCTCGGCAAGATCGGCGGCGGCCTGGGACGCGGGCTCGGCAACCAGGCCGTCAGTTCGGGGATGAGTTTCGCCAGCACCTACGCGCTGGGCCACGTCGCCAAGCGCTACTACACGGGCGGGCGCACCCTGTCGACGCCGATGCTCAAGGACGCCTACGCCTCCGTGGTGAAGGAGGCGCGCGACCTGCAGTCGAAGTACCTGCCGGCGATCCAGGACAAGGCCCGCACGATGGATGCCGGCAAGGTGCTGGCGATGGTGCGGGGGGCGTGACGTCAGTCGTTCGTGCGGTTTCTGTGCCCGAGGGCACACAGATCCATCAGGAGCATGAAGGCATGAACCCGCCCATGAAGCTGAAGTCGCGCCGCGTCGTCAGCACCCAGGCCGACAGTGCCAGGAAGGTCGCGCCGGTGGCCGCGGCAGGCTTGCAGGGTCGGTGACGACCAGGGACGGGCCCGCGGAGTCGGGGTGCGCTGCAGCGGCAGAAGAGATAGGCGACATGGGGTTCATGGTGTGGGAATCCTTGTTCGCTCGGTTCAAAGTTCGTGACGGATCAAGCGCTGGCGCATGCGTCGGGAGTCATGGCCGCGGCGCCACAGACGCATCGCGAACCGTGCTGCGCGCGCGAGCGCGTTGTCCAGCGCTGTGCGCCAGTCGCTCGCCACCGAAGCGACGACCACGGAGCCTGCCCCATCCGTCCTGAGCTCCACCTGGCAGCGCTTGTCGATGCCGCCGCGGGGGCCGTTCACGTCCGACATCTGCACCTCCGAACCTGCAGTCGAAAAGACTGCGGCCAGGCTGGGATGGTTCGTCGAAGGCGCCATAGTCGAGCACCCGGTAGGCGCCGCGGGCCCGGTGGGCGCACATTCCCCTAACGAACGCCCTAGCCATGGGCGCAGACCATGCAGAGCTTCCTCGACCCGGCCATCCTCTTCTTCGTGTTCGGCCTGCTCGCCGGGCGCTTGCAGTCCAATCTGGAGATCCCCCCACAGGTATCGCGCTTCCTGTCGCTCTACCTGCTGATGGCGCTCGGGCTCAAGGGTGGCTTCGCGCTCTCTGAATCGGGGCTTACCGCCGACGTGGCGATCAGCCTGGGGAGTGCGCTGGCGCTGGCGTTCATCGTCCCGGCACTGGGGTATGCCGTCCTGCGACGGTTCCTGAACGGCTTCGACGCGGCCGCTATCGCGGCAACCTACGGCTCGGTCAGCGCGGTGACCTTCATCACCGCCGTGCAATACCTCGACAACATCGGCCTGCCTTATGGGGGGCACATGGCTGCGGCGATGGCGTTGATGGAGTCGCCCGCCATCATCATGGCAGTGGTGCTGGCCAATGTGGTCAGGACACGGCAGGCCCGAGTGCCTGGCCACGCCAGCCTGGGCGAGCAGACCGGTGCAGCGGACAGCACCGCCGCGGGCATGCCCGTGGGCCGGATTCTTCACGAGTCGCTGACCGACGGCGCACAGCTGCTGCTGCTCGGAGCCATGGTGGTCGGCATGGTCACCGGCAAAGCGGGCGAGGCGGCGATGCAGCCGTTCGCCGTCGACCTGTTCAAGGGCATGCTGGCGTTCTTCCTGCTTGACATGGGTTTGCTCGCCGCGCGCAACATCGGTGGGCTCAAGGGTCACTCTCCGTGGCTGTTCGTCTATGCCGTGGCCGCGCCGGTGGTTCATGCCGGCCTGGCCCTGGCCTTGGCGGTCGCGCTTGGCATGTCGCCAGGCAACGGTGGCCTCTTGATGGTCCTCGCCGCCAGCGCCTCGTACATCGCCGTGCCGGCCGTCATCCGACACGCCATACCCGAGGCGAATCCCTCGCTCTACTTCGGCATGTCGCTGGGCCTGACGTTTCCCTTGAACATCCTGATCGGCATTCCGGCGTACGTCCACGTGGCACAGCGATACCTGTCGTGACAGGTCCGCGCAGCCCGGTCCGACAGGCGCTGGTTCGGGAAATGCGAACCTGCCCTCGCTCTGTCGCTGCTTCATCTGAAAGCTCGATCTGCCGAACATCCACGCCTTCCTCGCAGCTACCCAGGCACATGGACACCCTCGCTCATCTCTTCGCGATCATGACTGCCACGATGCTCGCCGCCACCTTGAACGCCTGGCGCCTCGGCAACGAGAAGCGCGATGTGGCCTTGCGGGGACGCACGATTCTTGCCAAGTCCCTGAACTCTGGCAGCCACCGGCAAACAACAGCATGACCGCCCGCGCCATCTGGAAAGGCCACCTCGTCCTCGGCAAGCAGCAAGTGCCGGTGAAGGTCTATTCCGCCGTCGAGGACCAGGCGGTCCACTTCCACCTCCTCCACGAGAAGGACCTGACGCCGGTCGAGCAGCGCATCGTTCGCAAGGACAACGGCCGCGAGGTGGCGAAGGAGTCGCAGCGCAAGGCATTCCCGCTCGATGACCAGCGCGCCGTCATCCTCGAGCCCGACGAGCTGGACGCGCTCGAGCCCGACTCCGACCGCGCGATCCACCTGCTTCGCTTCGTGCCGCGGGAGGCGCTCGGCGAGCAGTGGTTCGACCGGCCCTACTACCTCGGCCCGGACGACGACGAGGGCGCCTACTTCGCCCTCGCCGAGGCGCTCGGCGCCAACGGCCGCCTCGGCATCGCCCGCTGGGTCATGCGCGAGAAGCGCTACCTCGGCGCGCTGTCGGTCACCGACGGCTGCCTGTGCATGACGACGCTGCGCCGCGCCGACCAGGTGCTCGAGGTGCCGGCGATCCGGCCCGACAAGGCGCGCACGCCGTCCGACGCCGAAGTGAAGCTGGCCGAACAGCTGGTCGAGTCGATCACCGGCGCCTTCGCGCCCGGGGAGTGGCGCAACGAATACCGCGAGCGCCTGCACAAGCTGATCGAGGCCAAGGCGAAGGGCACGAAGCTGCGCCTCGTTGCCGCGAAGCCGAAGGAGGCGACGGGCGACCTCGCCGAGAGCCTGCGCGCCAGCCTGGCGGCGATGAGCAACGGAAAGAAGAAAGTTGCCTGAGGCCAAGCAGCCGTCGGCGGCGGTGCGGCCGTTCTGGTCGGGCACGATCACGTTCGGGCTGGTGAGCATCCCGGTCGACCTGATGGCCGCCGTGGGGCCCCGGCACAAGTCGATGAAGCTGGTCGACCAGGAGGGCCATCCGCTGGGCCGTCGCTACTGGTGCCCCAGGGACGAGAAGATCCTCGACAAGGACGAGCTCGTGCGCGGCTACGAGACCGAGTCCGGAAAGATGATCGTCGTCACCGACGAGGAGTTCGCTTCCGCCGCCCCGGAGAAGTCGCGCGACATCGACCTGAAACGATTCGTCCCGCTCGACGAGATCCCGCCGTTCTACTTCGACCGCCCCTACTTCCTGGCGCCGGACGAGCGTGCGGGCAAGGCCTACGCCCTGCTCGCGCGCACGATGGAAAAGACCGGCAAGGCCGGGATCGGCAGCTTCGTGATGCGCGGCCACGAGTACCTGGTCGCCATACTGGCCGAGAACGGCATCCTGCGCGGCGAGGTGCTGCGCTACGCCGACGAGGTTCGTTCGCCCGAGGCGATCGGCCTGCCGAAGCCGGGCAAGGCGGAAGCCGGGGCGGTGCGCGCCTTCGCCAGGGAGATCGATGCGCTCGCGAAGCCGGGCCTCGATGCCGCCGAGATGGCCGACCTCGAGGCCGAGACGCTGCACCGCTTCGCTCAGCAGAAGGCGAAGAGAGGTCTGGGCGTGATCGCCATGGACGGGCTCGAGGATCCTGACGACGAGGCCGGCGGCTCGGGCGAGGTGATCGACCTGATGGAGGCGCTGCGCAAGTCGCTGGGCGCGAAAGCCGGGGCAGCAGCGAAGAGCGGCGTGAGGACGACCGCGGCCAAGGAGACCGCGCTGAAAAAGACGGCGGCAAAGAAGACCGCCGCCAGGAAGAAAACCGTCGCGAAGGCGCGTTAGTCCACCGCGCCTGGGCCGCCCGGGGACCCCGAGCCGCAGGGCACCGAGAACACCTCGACCGGCAGCGCCTTGCCGCGGAAGGCCACCGGGCCCAGCCGCTCCGTCGCAATCCGGTCGCCGAGCTCGGCGCAGGTGTCGGTGTCGATCAGGACGGCCTGCTGCGCCACCTTGGTATGCGCCTCCAGCCGGGCCGCGAGGTTGACGGTGTCGCCGATGCAGGTGTAGGTGGCACGCTGCTGGGTGCCGGTGTAGCCGGCGATCATCTCGCCCGTGGCGATGCCGATGCCGACGCGGATGGGCGCCTTGCCCGCGTCCTGGCGTTCCTTGCCCAGCAGCTCGATCAGCTCGACCATCTCGATGGCGGCGCGGACGGCGGAGGCGGCATGGTCGGGCAGCGGCAGCGGCGCGCCGAAGATCGCCATCAGGCCGTCGCCGATCATCTGGTTGACGACGCCGCCATGGCCGCTGATGGCGTCGAACATCAGCGTGTAGAACGTGTTCAGCAGCTCGATCGTCTCCTCGGGCGGCTGCGACTCGACGATCGACGTGAAGCCGCGGATGTCGCAGAACAGCACGGTCCCGCGCACGCGCCGGCCGGCCAGCGCGAAGCCCGAGTCCTGCAGGTCCTGCGCCACCTCCGAGGTGGCGAAACGCCTGATCATTTCCTTCTGCTGGTCGCGCAGGCGCTTCTTCTCCAGGCTGGCGCCGATGCGCGCCTTCAGCAGCACGGCGTTGACCGGCTTGGCCAGGTAGTCCTCGGCGCCGAGCTCGATGCAGCGGACCACGTTGGCGATACCCTCGAGCGACGAGGTGACGATGACCGGCAGGTCGCGCAGGGCGCGGTCGGCGGTGAGCTCCTCCAGCACCTCGAAGCCGTTCATCTCCGGCATCTCCATGTCGAGCAGGAGCAGGTGAAAGGGGCTCGCGCGCAGCATCTCGAGCGCGACCCGGCCGTTCGGCGCCGAGGCGACGCTGTGCCCCTGCAGCTCGAGGCTGCGCGTCAGCAGAAGGCGATTGACCTTGTTGTCGTCGGCGACCAGCAGGCGCGCCGGCCCGTGCCGGAACTCAGCCACGGCGAAGCGCCCGCAGCCCCGCCGCGACCTCCGCGTAGTGCGAGACCAGCGTGGCGAGAACCTCCGGCGATCTCGCCCCTTCGATGCCCTTCAGCTCCAGCTCGCGCGCC
>NZ_JANODC010000246.1:0-2209 GCF_031412495.1 Rhizobacter sp.
GGGCCGGCCCGCGGGTTTCGTATGCCGGATGATCTCGCGGGCGATCGCCAGCGCATGGCGATCATCGTCGGCGAGATGGTCGGTCACGCCCGAGGTGCGCGTGTGCACGTCGCCGCCGCCCAGGTCCTCGGCCGTCACCACTTCGCCGGTAGCGGCCTTCACCAGCGGCGGCCCACCGAGGAAGATCGTCCCCTGGTTCTTCACGATGATCGACTCGTCGCACATCGCGGGCACGTAGGCGCCGCCCGCGGTGCACGATCCCATCACCACGGCGACCTGCGCGATGCCCTGCGCGGAGAGATTGGCCTGGTTATAGAAGATGCGCCCGAAGTGCTCCTTGTCGGGAAACACCTCGTCCTGAAGGGGCAGGAACGCGCCTCCGGAATCGACCAGGTAGACGCACGGCAGGTGGTTCTGGGCGGCAACTTCCTGGGCACGCAGGTGCTTCTTCACCGTCATCGGGTAATAGGTGCCGCCCTTCACGGTCGCGTCGTTGGCGACGATCATGCAGTCCTGCCCCTCGACACGGCCGATGCCGCAGATCATCCCGGCAGCCGGCGCCTCGCCGTCGTACATGCCGAAGGCGGCGAGCTGGCCGATCTCGAGGAACGGCGTTCCGGGATCGACGAGGCGCTCGACCCGCTCGCGCGGCAGCAGCTTGCCGCGCGACGCATGCCGCTCGCGCGACTTGGCGTCGCCGCCCCGCGCGATCTCGGCAGCGCGCGCGCGCAGGTCGTCGACCTGCGCCTGCAGGAAGGCAGCGTTGCTCCTGAACTCCACGGAGCGCGTGTCGATGCGCGACTTCAGCGCGGGCATGGGTCTGGATCCGGTCGAGTGGAGGCGGACCCGGAGCTTAACGTCGCCGCCGCAGAGCCTCCTCGGCGGGCCGAGCGGGGCGGCGTCGGACCTTCTGCAGCGAGCGCGCCTACACCGGCATCGCCAGCGCCGCCGCCTTGATCTTCGCGATGAACTGCTTCTGCCGGCGCCAGATCCAGAAGATCCCGCCGCCCGCGACGGCGAAGAAGAACAGCGCCGAGCCGTAGTGGCCGGCGAACACGTCCATCAGGCCGACGCCGCCTACGATCACGAGCAGGATCAGGAGCATGTTGTAGAACGGAGGCCCGGCGTTGTCGTTCACCGCCTTGCGGATGCACTGGAAGGCGCCCGTCTCGTGGTTGACCACCGCCAGGTAGTCGCCTTCCTTGCGACCCGGCCGGATGCCCCAGATGATGGAAGCCATCTGCCCGGCGCGTGCCGCGAAGCCTTTGTCCTCGACCTGGAGCCACTTCTCCTCGCCGTTGTCGGCCTGCAGGAAGACCTTGTTCCAGCTCGAGGTGTAGGTGGTCGTGCCGAGCATGGCGTTGCCCTGGTGACGCGTGACCTCGGTCACCGACGAGCGCTGCTGGTCGACGACCCGCCCGGTGAAGGCATGCAGGTCGATCGTGCGGAGTCCAGACCTGAGTGTGGCGATCCTGCTCATGGCTGGGGTCTTTCCTGCGGCTCGGATGGAAAGGTCACTGGCACTTGCCGGGCGCGGCGACAGGCAGCTTTTCCCAGCCGTCGTCGCTGCCCAGCACCTTGAACCACTGCGAGGTCCCGGTGTCGGCTCGACACGATCGAAGGGCGACGCTGCACGACCCCGCGTTACAGGTGGCGGCGCACCCCGCCGACGTTGCGGTGCCGGTCGCGCAGTTGCCGACCAGGCACTGGTTCCCCGAATAGACCCGGTACGAAGCGGCACCGGGGGCGGCCTTCCAGTTCACGACGTAGTGATACCTGCCCTTCACGCCGGCGTCGCAGGCGAGCTGCGACACGGCCAGGCCCAGCCGGACCGGGTGCAGCTTGGCCGCAGCCGGGCCCATCGCCGCCATCGCGGCACACGCCGCCAGCGCCAGCACAAGCATTGCTTTCAGTCGTGACATTCCCGTCTCTCCTGTTCCGGCCGTCACTTCTGACGGAATTCCTTGTTCCACATCCGCTCGAGCTCGGCGTTCATGGCCGGGCTCGGGTTGCAGATCGGCGTGGGCCGCCCTTTGTCGTGCAGCCGGCCGTAGACCACGCCGCGGGCCGGCGCATACAGCAGCATCAGGTTGTTGTCGGCGCAGTCGTGCGGCTTGCAGGGCGTCGCCACCTGGTAGTCCTCGCCGCCGATCGAGACCGTGCGGACCGGGGAGCTGTTGCTCATCGTCGCGAGCCACTTCTCCTTCGC
>NZ_JANODC010000247.1:0-16026 GCF_031412495.1 Rhizobacter sp.
GATCTCGAAGCTCTTCTTCGGATCGGCCTTGATCATCTCGAGGGCGTCGAAGTAGCCGTCGGCCAGGGCCTTCGCCGCCTTCGGGTTCTCGGCCAGGAACTTCGGCGTGCAGCCGAAGGTGTCCATCACCATCGGGTAGTCGAGCGTCGTGGCGATGATCTTGCCGGCCTCGGGCTTGGCCCGCACGGCCGAGAGGTAGGGTTCGTAGGTCATGGCGGCGTCGATGCCGGCGGTGCCGGCGATCATCGCGTTGGCCGCGGCCTGCGGCTCGAGGTTGACGACGGTCACGTCCTTCGGCGACAGGCCGTTCTTCTTCAGGAACCAGGCCAGGGCGAAATACGGCGACGTGCCCGGCGGGCTGGCGGCGACCGTCTTGCCCTTCAGGTCGGCGATCTTCAGGATGCCGGGCTTGACGACCATGCCGTCGGCGCCATAGCTCTTGTCGAGCTGAAAGATCTGCGTCGTCGCGATGCCGGCGGCGTTCCAGCCGATCCAGGTCTCGACCGTGGTGGCGGCGCACTGCACGTCGCCCGAGGCGATGGCGAGGTGGCGATCCTTCTGCGGGATCTTCTTGATCGTGACGTCTAGGCCGTGCTTCTTGTAGATGCCGGCCTCCTTGGCCAGCGTCAGCGGCGCGAAGCCGGTCCAGCCGGAGATGCCGATGGCGACCTTGGTGTCCTGCGCGCTCGCCAGCGTGGCCAGGAGTGCAGTGGCGGCGAAGGCGAGGAGATGCTTCTTCATGGGGTTCCTTTCGGTAGCGGGAGGTCGAGCGGAAAGTCGTTCGGGCCGCAGGCTCAGGCGGCATACCAGAGCGGCGGCAGTCCGGGCAGGGTTCGCAAGACGCGCGCCAGCGAGCCGTCGTGCACGAGCGCCGTCGCGCGCTCGATGTCAGGGGCGAGATAGCGGTCGGTGGGCATCGCCGGGCACTGTAGCCTGATCAGGGCATGCGCCTCCTCGAGCGGCGGCGAGCTGGCGAGCGGGCGCAGGAACTCGATGCCCTGGGCGGCGGCGAGCAGCTCGATGCCGAGGATGTGCGCGGTGTTGTCGATCATCGGCTGCAGCCGCCGCGCCGCGAAGGTCGCCATGGAGACGTGGTCCTCCTGGTTGGCGCTCGTCGGCAGGCTGTCGACGCTGGCCGGATGCGCCAGCGACTTGTTCTCGCTGGCCAGCGACGCCGCCGTCACGTGCGCGATCATGAAACCGGAGTTGAGCCCCGGCTCGGCCGTGAGGAACGGCGGCAGGCGCGAGACGCCGGCGTCGATGAGCATGGCGATGCGGCGCTCGGCGATGGCACCGACCTCGGCGATGGCGACGGCCATCGCGTCGGCGGCGAGCGCCACCGGCTCGGCGTGGAAGTTGCCGCCGGAGACGATCGTGCCGGCGCCCCCGCCCTGCCCTTCCTCGCCGGCAAAGACGAGCGGGTTGTCGGTCACCGCGTTGGCCTCGCGCAGCAGCACGAGCGCGGCGTGGCGCAGCTGGTCGAGGCAGGCGCCGACGACCTGCGGCTGGCAGCGCAGGCTGTACGGGTCCTGCACGCGGTCGTCGCCTTCGAGGTGCGAGCGGCGGATGCCGCTGCCGAGGAGCAGCGCGCGGTAGTACTGGGCGACGTCGATCTGCCCCGGCTGGCCGCGCAAGGCGTGGATGCGCGGGTCGAACGGCCCGTCGCTGCCGCGCGCCGCATCGACGGTGAGCGCACCGATCACGAGCGCCGACTCGAGCACCGGCTCGAAGCGGAACAGGGCGTGCAGGGCCAGCGCCGTGGAGACCTGCGTCCCGTTGATGAGCGCCAACCCTTCCTTGGCGGCGAGGACGAGCGGCTCGATGCCGGCCTCGCGCAGCACCGCCGCCGCCGGCCGCCGCTCGCCGTCGACCAGGAACTCGCCCTCGCCGATCAGCGCCAGCGTCAGGTGCGCCAGCGGCGCGAGGTCGCCCGACGCGCCGACCGAGCCCTGGGCCGGGATGCACGGCACGAGGCCGGCGTTGTGCGCAGCGACGAGGGCATCGACGACCGACTCGCGCACGCCCGAATGGCCGCGCGCCAGGCTGGCCGCCTTCATCGCCAGCATCAGCCGGACCACGGCGGGCTCGAGCGGCGCGCCGACGCCGACGCTGTGCGAGCGGATCAGGTTGAGCTGCAGCGTCGCCAGGTCGACCGCGTCGATGCGCGTCCCCGCGAGCTTGCCGAAGCCGGTGTTGACGCCGTAGACCGGCGCGTGGCCGGCCGCGGCCCGCTGCACGACGGCGGCGCTGGCGCGCATGCGACTGCGCGAGCGTTCCGGGATGCGCAGCGAGACGCCGCCGCCGTGGATCGCCTGGAGCTGTTCGAGACTGAGCGTGTCGAGCTCGAGATGCGTCACGCGCCGGGATCCTTCGCTGCGCTCAGGATGACGTGGCCGTCAGCATCGGCAGCTTCAGGCCATGCTCGCGGGCGCTGGCGATCGCCTCCTCGTAGCCGGCATCGGCGTGGCGCATGACGCCCGTGGCCGGGTCGTTCCAGAGCACGCGCTCGATGCGCTTGGCCGCCGCATCGGTGCCGTCGCAGACGATGACGACGCCGGCGTGCTGCGAGTAGCCCATGCCGACGCCGCCGCCGTGGTGGAACGAGACCCAGGTCGCGCCGCCGGCGGTGGCGAGCAGCGCGTTCAGCAGCGGCCAGTCGGAGACGGCGTCGCTGCCGTCCTTCATGCTCTCGGTCTCGCGGTTCGGCGAGGCGACCGAGCCGGCGTCGAGATGGTCGCGGCCGATCACGATCGGCGCCTTCAGCTCGCCCGACTTCACCATCGCGTTGAAGGCGAGCCCGGCCTTGTCGCGCTCGCCGAGGCCGATCCAGCAGATGCGCGCCGGCAGGCCCTGGAAAGCGATGCGCTCGCCGGCCATGTCGAGCCAGCGGTGCAGGTGGGCATCGGCGGGGAACAGCTCCTTCATCTTCGCGTCGGTCCGGCGGATGTCCTCGGGGTCGCCGGACAGCGCGACCCAGCGGAACGGGCCCTTGCCGCGGCAGAAGAGCGGCCGGATGTAGGCCGGCACGAAGCCGGGGAAGGCGAAGGCGTCGGCGACGCCCCGGTCGAGCGCGACCTGGCGGATGTTGTTGCCGTAGTCGACGACCGGGACGCCGAGCGCCTGGAAGCCGAGCATCGCCCGCACGTGCGCGGCGCAGCTCGCCGCAGCGGCGTCGCGCAGCGCGCCGTGCTGGTCGGCGTCGGCCTGCGCGGCGCGCCAGCGCTCGACGCTCCAGCCGGCCGGCAGGTAGCCGTTGACGAGGTCGTGCGCCGAGGTCTGGTCGGTGACGAGGTCGGGCCGCGGCCCGCCCGCGCGGGCCCGGCGCAGCAGCTCGGGGACGAGCTCGGCGGCGTTGCCGAGCAGGCCGACCGAGACCGCCCGCTTCTCGGTCGCGTAGCGCTGCATGCGCTGCAGCGCGTCGTCGACGTCGCTGGCCTGCTCGTCGAGATAGCGCGAGCGCAGGCGGAAGTCGATCCGGCTCTGCTGGCACTCGATGGTCAGCGACGAGGCGCCGGCGAAGCTCGCCGCCAGCGGCTGCGCCCCGCCCATCCCACCGAGGCCGGCGGTGAGGATCCAGCGGCCGGCCCACTCGCCGCCCGCCGGAGCGCCGGGCCGCCCCAAGCCCGGCGCCGTCCCCTCGGGGGACCGGCCGCCGTACTCGGCGGGCGAGGGGCTCATAGGGTAATGCTGGCGGCCGGCCTCGACAAAGGTCTCGTAGGTGCCCTGGACGATGCCCTGGCTGCCGATGTAGTTCCACGAGCCGGCCGTCATCTGGCCGTACATCATCAGGCCCTTGCGGTCGAGCTCGTGGAAGTGCTCCCAGGTCGCCCATTTCGGCACCAGGTTCGAGTTCGCGATCAGCACGCGCGGCGAGTCGACCGTGGTGCGGAAGACGCCGACCGGCTTGCCCGACTGGATCAGCAGCGACTCGTCCTCGCCGAGCTCGCGCAGCGCCTTGAGGATCGCCTCGAATGAGGCCCAGTCGCGGGCCGCCTTGCCGATGCCGCCGTAGACGACGAGCGCGTCCGGGTTCTCGGCGACCTCGGGATCGAGGTTGTTCTGGATCATCCGGAAGGCTCCCTCGATGAGCCAGTTGCGGCAGCTGAGGGCCGTGCCGCGCGGGGCGCGGACCGGCCGCGGCAGGGCGATGTGGCGCTGGGTGGAGAGGTCGGTCATGGCAGGCCTCGCGAGAGCATGTGCAGGCGCCATCGTAGTCGGCTCGCCGGGCTGGACGAGCGGTGGTCCGTCCCCGGTGTGGGCTTGGTTCGGTGGGGGTATCGTCCGGCCCATGCAGCCCCGCCTCATCCGCGTCGACGACGCCGAGCCGCAGCCCTGGCGCAACGGCGGCGGCGTTCGCCGCGACCTGCTCGAGGGGCCGGATGCGAGCGAGCGGCTGTGGCGGGTCAGCGTCGCCGACATCGCCGCCGACGGCCCGTTCTCGAGCTACCCCGAGACCGAACGCTGGTTCGTCATCTTCAAGGGCGCCGGCGTCGAGCTGCGCTTCGCCACCGCGACCCGACGCGTCATGCGCAGCAGCGCGCCGCTGTCCTTCGACGGCGCCGAGGCGCCGTCGTGCAAGCTCGTCGACGGGCCGGCCTGCGCACTGAACCTCATGCTGCGCACCGGTGCGCACGGCTCGATGGGCGTCGCCACCGACGCCGCGCCCTGGCACCCCGAGTCGGACCAGTGCGGCCTGTTCACCGCCGTCGACGGTTGCTGCAAGTTCGACGGGCACGAGACGGAGGTGCCGGCGCACGCGCTCCTCTGGTTCGACACGGCGCCGCGCACGCTGGCCTTCATCGGCGGCCAGCGCCGCGCCGCGACGCTCGGCTGGTGGATGTGCGTGAGCGCCGGGCCCAAGCGCTGACGAGGACCGCCACGGTGGCACCGACGCTCTGGCGCAACGCCCGATTGGCGACGCTCGCGCCGGGTGCGCCCTGGGGCTGGATCGAACGCGGCGCGATCGTCGCCGAGGCCGGGCAGCTCGCCTGGGTCGGCGCCGAGGGCGACCTGCCGGCGTCGCTGCAGGTGGAGGCCGAGCACGACCTCGGCGGCGCGCTCGTCACGCCGGGCCTGGTCGACTGCCACACGCACCTGGTCTACGCCGGCGAGCGGGCGCGCGAGTTCGAGCTCCGCCTGCAGGGCGCGAGCTACGAGCAGATCGCGCTGGCCGGCGGCGGCATCCGCTCGACCGTCGCGGCTCCCGAGCCGCCAGCGACGAAGACCTGTTCGCGACCGCGCGCACCCGTGCCCTGGCGCTGATGCGCGAAGGCGTGACGACGCTGGAAGCCAAGTCCGGCTACGGCCTCAGCGCCGCCGACGAAGCGCGCTGCCTGCGCGTCGTGCGCCGGCTCGGCCGCGAGCTGCCGTTGACGGTGCGCGCCACGTGCCTCTCGGCGCACGCCCTGCCGCCCGAGTTCGAGGGCCGCGCCGACGCCTACATCGATGCCGCCTGCGCCTGGCTGCCGGCCCTGCACGCCGAGGGCCTGGTCGACGCCGTCGACGCCTTCTGCGACCGCATCGGCTTCAGCGCCACGCAGACGCGGCGCGTCTTCGCAGCGGCACGCGCGCTCGGCATTCCGGTCAAGCTGCACGCCGAGCAGCTGCGCGACGAAGGCGGCGCCGCCCTCGCCGCCGAATTCGCTGCGCTGTCGTGCGACCACCTCGAATACCTGACGGACGAAGGCATCCGGGCCATGGCGGCCGCCGGCACGGTCGCCGTGCTCCTGCCCGGCGCGTATTACTTCCTGCGCGAGACGACGCTGCCGCCGGTCGCGGCGCTGCGCGCCGCCGGCGTGCCGATCGCCATCGCCACCGACCACAACCCGGGCTCGTCGCCGACCCTGTCGCCGCTGCTCATGATGAACATGGCCTGCACGCTGTTCCGGCTGACGCCCGAGGAGGCGGTGCGCGGGATGACGGTGAACGGCGCCCGCGCCCTCGGCCTGCACGACCGGGGCCAGCTCGTCGCCGGGCAGCGTGCCGATTTCGCGATCTGGCAGCTCGGCCATCCTGCCGAGCTGGCGTACTGGTTCGGCGGCGACAGGCCGGTGCGCGTCGTGCAGGGCGGCGTCGAGCGGGCGGCTGCGGGGAACGAACGCCGATGAGCAGCGACGTCTTCAGCCTGCACCGGGGCCGCGTGCCCATGCTCGTCAGCCTGCCGCACGTCGGCACGCACATCCCGGAGCCGCTGCGCGACCGCCTCGTGCCGCGTGCCCTCGCCGTCGAGGACACCGACTGGCACCTCGAGCGACTCTACGCCTTCGCCGGCGAGCTCGGCGCGAGCCTGCTCGTGCCGCGCCACTCGCGCTACGTCGTCGACCTGAACCGGCCGCCGGCCGACACGCCGATGTACCCCGGCGTCAACAACACCGAGCTCTGCCCGACCCGCTTCTTCAGCGGCGACCCGCTGTACCGCGACGGCCAGGCGCCCGGCGGGGCCGAGATCGCCGAGCGCGTCGTGCGCTACTGGCGCCCGTACCACGCCGCGCTGCGCGGCGAGCTCGACCGGCTGAAGGCAGCGCACGGCCACGCCGTCCTGTGGGACGGGCACAGCATCCAGTCGGCGCTGCCGTGGCTGTTCGAAGGCCGCCTGCCCGACCTCAACCTCGGCACCGCCGGCGGCGCGAGCTGCGCCCCCGGCTTGCGCGACGACCTGATGCGCGTGCTCGACGCGCAGTCGCAGTTCAGCCACGTCACCGACGGCCGCTTCAAGGGCGGCTACATCACGCGCGAGTACGGCCGGCCAGCGGCCGGCGTGCACGCGGTGCAGCTGGAAATGTGCTGGTCCTGCTACATGGCCGAGGCGGCGCCGTACGAAGTCGAGGCGGCGCGCAGCGAGCGCCTCGCGCCGCTGCTGCGCCGCCTGCTCGAGACCGCCCTGGCCTGGCGGCCGGGTGGCTGACGCGGTGACCGGCAGCGAAGCGGGCGCCCGCCCGGCCGCCCTCTGGGCCGAGCACGCCTGGCTGCCCGGCGGCTGGCACGAGCACGTGCTGCTGCGCATCGGCGGCGACGGCCGCTGGGCCGAGGTCACGCCCGGCGTCGCCGCGCCGCCGCCGGGCAGCGCCGTGCTCGCCGGGCCGCTGCTGCCCGGCCTCGTCGACGCACACAGCCACGCCTTCCAGCGCGCCTTCGCCGGCCTGGCCGAGCGCCGTGAGTCGGCCGCAGCCGACGACTTCTGGTCGTGGCGCGAGCGCATGTACGGCGTCGCCCTGCGCATCACGCCGGCGCAGCTGCGCGCGGTGGCGGCGCAGCTCCACGTCGAGCTGCTGCGCGGCGGCTACACGCAGGTCTGCGAGTTCCACTACCTGCAGCACCGGCCGGACGGCTCGCCTTACGCCGACCCGCTCGAGCTCGCCTGGGCCGTGGCCGACGCCGGCGCGGACGCCGGCATCGGCGTCACGATGCTGCCGGTGCTGTACGAGCGGGCCGGCTTCGCCGACGCCGCCCTGCGCCCCGAGCAGCGGCGCTTCGCCGCCTCGGCCGACGACGTCTGGCGGCTCGCCACGGCGTTGGCGTCGAGCGGCCGGCCACGCCTTCGCGCCGGTCTCGCCATCCACTCGCTGCGCGCGGCGAGCCCCGGCTCGATCGCCCGCCTCCGCCACCTCGCCGACGGGTGGAGCGGGCCGATCCACGTCCATGTCGCCGAGCAGCAGGCCGAGGTCGACGCCGCCGTCGCGGCGACCGGCGCGCGGCCGATCGAATGGCTGGCCCGCGAAGCGCGGCTCGATGCGCGCTGGCAGCTCGTCCACGCCACGCACGCCACGCCTGCGGAAATCGAGGCCGTTGCCCGCAGCGGCGCCGGCGTGGTGATCTGCCCTAGCACCGAGGCCAACCTCGGCGACGGCCTGGGCGACCTCGCCGGCTGGCTCGGCGCCGGTGTGCCGATGTCGGTCGGCTCGGACAGCCACGTCACCCGCGCCTGGCCCGAGGAGCTGCGCCTGCTCGAGTACGGGCAGCGCCTCGTCCTGCGCCGGCGCAACGTGGCGGCGGCTCCCGAGGCCGGCCGGCCGTCGACCGCGGAGCGCCTGTTCGATTGCGCCGTCGACGCCGGCGCAGCTGCCGCGGGCGAACCGGCGTGGGGCCTCGTCGCCGGCGCCCGCGCCGATGCGCTGGTGGTCGACCGCAGCGATCCGGCCCTGCTCGGGATCGGCACGAAGCGGCTGCTCGACGGCCTCGTCTTCTCGAGCCCCGGCTCGCCCTGGCGCGACGTGATGGTCGCCGGACACTGGGTCGTGTCGGGCCATCGGCATCCGGGCGCCGACGCCATCGCCGCGCGCTTCGTCGCGGCGATGGCCGAGCTCTGGCCCGACACGGACCCCTAGGCGCGTGGCAGCCAGCGGCTCGCCCGACTGCGCTGCGACGGAGGCTCAGGAGGGCAGGCCCCGGTTCGCCAGTGCCCACTGCATCAGGGCAAGGGTCAGCGCGGCCCAGACGAGCGAAGCCACGACGATCCACCCGTGGGCGAATCGGCGCGGCGCGCGTCGTGCCAGCCAGGCAGCGAACGGAATGGCCTGCATGGCATGAACCGCGAAGAAGTGGGCGACGCGCAGGTCGCCGATGTCGAGCCGCCAGGCGGTCAGCGGCAAGGCGGGGCCGGCCTGCATGACGGCCTGAACGAAAGGCCCGCGCCGCTCGCCCATGGCCGAGCCCGTGTAGCCGGCGAGAAAGAACATGGCGACGAAGCCCACGCCGATGGCCAGGAGCATCGGCTCGCGCGTTCCCGCAGCGGAGCGCCACCAGTGCCGGAGTGCGACCAGGCCGACCCAGGCACTGGCACTGACGAGCACGCCGGCTCCCCCGGCCATCAGCGAGGCCGCGACGCTCTCGAGCGGCGTGGCGCGATTGAAGTGCGAAGCGACGCCGCGGCCGCCCTGCACCGTGATGTAGGCCGCCTCGAACACGACGACGATCAGCAGCAGCGCGACCATCGCCCTGCGCGCCGGCACCGCCAGGCCGCGCTGCCGCATCCAGCCCAGCGCCCAGGCGACGCTCAGCATCTGCAGGGCCATGGCCAGCTGGAACTTGAGCGGCTTGGCCCAGACGTTCGCAGTCCAGGGCAGACCGTTCACCGTGCGCTCGTCAAGGGCACCGAGCAGCGCGGTGGGCAGGGCGACGGCGAGCAGCGCCAGCGCCAGCCCGGCCAGAAGGCGCGATCCCTCGACGATGGTGCCCAGCGAGACCGGCACGATCGCGAAGACGGCAAGCGCGCGTGAGCGGTGCGACGCTGGCGCTGCCGCGTCCACGGGCGAAGGGGCGGCGCCCGCGCGGGAGAAGCTGGGGGACATGGCAGAACACCTTGCGGATGCTGGGGACGGGTCATTCTTCGGCGCCCTGTCCCGGCACGGAACACCCACCGGCGCATGGCGGCCATGCGCGGTTGCATGAAGTCCGTCGCCATGGCCGATGATCGGGGCATGCCCGCCCCTGCCGAGCCGCTGCGCACCCCGTGGGATGCACTCCGACTGTTCCTGCGCGTCGCCGAAGAAGGGTCGCTCTCGAAGGCCGCGGCGACGCTGGAACTGTCGCAGCCGACGCTGACCCGGCAGATCTCGGCGCTCGAGGAGTCGCTCGGGATCACCCTGTTCGAACGCACCGCCCGGGGCATGGCGCTGACGGAGATGGCGAAGGCTCTGATCAGTCCCGTGCGAGCGATGCACGAGCAGGCGCTCGCCGTGGCCCGGATCACGCAGGGGCTTGGCACCACGCTGCGCGGCGTCGCCCGCCTTTCCGCCAGCGAGCTGATGGCGGCCCATCTCCTCCCCGACATGCTGGCCGACCTGCGGCGCGAGCAGCCGGAGATCGACATGCTCATCATCGCCACCGACGAGGTCTCGGACCTCGTCGAGCGCGAGGCCGACATCGCGGTTCGGATGGTCCGGCCCGACCAGCCCGAATTGGTGGCGCGCAAGGTCGTCGACCTTCCGGTCGGCATCTATGCGCACCGCGACTACCTCGACCGCCGCGGCGAGCCGACCGACTTCCAGGCGTTGCTCGAGCACGACCTGGTGGCGTCGAACCACGGCGACATCCTGCGCGCCGGGCTCATCCACGCCGGTCTCGACGAGGGCCGCCTGCGCTTCGCGATGGCCAGCAACAGCCACGTCGTCGCCTGGAACCTGGTCCGCGCCGGGGTCGGCATCGGCTTCATCACCACCGTGATCGGCGACCGAGAGCCGGCGGTGCGAAGGATCCTGCACGACGCGCCGACCCCGGCCCTCCCGGTGTGGCTGACCGTGCATCAGGAAGTGCGCGCCAGCCCGCGCCTGCGCCGCGTCTACGACTTCTTGGTCGACCGCTTCGCTGCGCTGGCCTGACGATGACAAACCGTTCACAGGCGGCCCGTCGGTGTTGGGCCAGATCCCTTGTGGGCTTCCCGGCCGACCCCACTTTGAGCTCAGCACCCGACCTGGAGATTGCGCCATGTGGAAACGCCTGACCGTGCTGTGGAGCCTCGCGCGCGGCGACGCACGCCGCCTGTGGTTCGCACTGCGTCATCCGCTGGCGCCCGCCTGGCTGAAGGCCGGCACGGCCCTGCTCGTCCTGTACGTGTTCTCGCCGATCGACCTGATTCCGGACGTCCTGCCGGTGATCGGCATCGTCGACGACCTGGTCCTGGTGCCGCTGGCCATCCGCTGGATGCTCGCCCGCCTGCCGCCGGGCATCGCCGACGCGGCCCCGGCGCGTCGGAAACGCACGGTCTAGGTTCGATCTTCTTTACACGACGTTGACCCGGATCCGGTACTCCCGATCGGCCTGGCGCGTTGAATAGCGCATGCACCGCCGCGGTTCCCGAGGCGGCGAGAAACAGGAGAACCCAGATGTTGAACGTCAAGAAGATCGCCGTCGTCGCCGTGGCCCTCGCCGGAGCCCTCGGCGCCAGCCTGGCCGAGGCGCGTGGCCGCGACGACGTGCAGTGGTCGGTCACGATCGGCAACCCGGCTCCCGTGTACTTCGGCGCCCCCGCCCCGGTGTTCGTCCGGCCGGCTCCGATCGTCATCGGCGCGCCGGTGCACGTGTACGACCCCGGCTACGGCGGGGGTTACCACCAAGGCTATCGAGGCCAGGGTGGCGGCTGGCGCGACGCCGACGGCGACGGCATCCCGAACCGTTACGACCGCATCCACAACCCGCGCTGGGATCGCGACGGCGACGGCATCCCGAACCGCCACGACCGCTACGACAACTCGCGTCGCTACCACCACGACGGCGGTCACGGCGGGCGCTGGCACGGCCGCTGATCGGCTGAACAGACCAGGGCATGACGCCTTGCCCTGGTTCGCCACCCCAGGGGATCGTGTTCACTTGCAGTAAGCTGATGGCGCCCGTTCGAGGCGACATCAAGGAGACTGCGTGAACACGAATCCTCAGCCGACTGTCCCGGCCGGCTTGGCCAGGGCCTTTGCCGCGACATTGCTCGCCGCGGTCGCGATCGCCCCGGGCATCGCCCAGGCGCAGTGGAAGCCGACCAAGCCGGTCACGATCATCGTCCCGTGGGCCGCCGGCGGCGCCACCGACCAGGTGACTCGGCTGGCCGCGTCCGAGATGGAGGCCGGTCTCGGCCAGAAGATCGTCATCGTCAACCAGCCCGGCGGCGCCGGCTCGATCGGCACCAAGGCGACGATGGACGCGCCGAAGGACGGCTACACCTGGACCGCCGGCGCGGCCAAGCAGCTCGGCACGTACCCCGTGCTCGGCATGATCAACAGCAAGGTCGACGACTTCCATCTCTTCCTCGCCGTCACCAACGTGTCGATCGTCAGCGTCAACCCGTCGACGCCGTACCAGAGCTTCCCGCAGCTGCTCGAGGTCATGAAGACCCGGCCGGTGCCCGTCTCGACCGCGGGCAACAGCTCGTCGGGGCACTTCGCGATGGAGGCGATCGCGCGCGCGACCGGCGCCCGGTACCGGCACGTCACTTACGACGGCGGCAACCCGGCCGTGGTGTCGACGGTCTCGGGCGAGACCGAGGTGACGACGCAGCTCGCTCCCGAGCAGGCCGAGATGATCAAGGGCAAGCGGCTGCGGCCGCTCGCGGTGGTCGCCGACCAGGCCCTGACGATCGAGGGCTACGGGTCGATTCCGCCGATCACGCAGTTCGTCGCCAACTTCCCGAAGGTGACGACCGGCTTCGGCATCTTCATCCCCAAGGGCGTGCCGCCGGAGGTGGTGGCCACGGTCGAGAAGCTCTGGGCCGAGCGCGTCGTGCCTTCCGAGAAGCTGAAGAAGTACGCTGCCGAGAAGGGCGCGCTCTTCACGCCGCTCTACGGCAAGGCTGCCTACGACGCCGTCTGGCCGACGGTCGTCACCGACGCCTACCTGCTGCAGGACGCGGGCCTGGCCAAGGTCTCTCCGGAGTCGCTCGGCATCCGGCGCTGACGCGGCCATGTCGCGCCGCGCCGACGCCGGCAGCGCGCTCGTCTGGTTCGGCCTCGGGGCGGCGATCACCGTCGCCGCCTGGCGCATGGACCGCCTCGGCCACCAGGGCATCAGCCCGTGGTCGGCGCCGGGCGTGACGCCCGGCGCCATCGGTGTCCTGATGATGCTGTTCGCGCTGGCGCTCGGCCTCCAGGCGATGCGCAAGGGCCTCGTCGGGGACAGCGACACGGGCGAGGACCTCGCCCACGCCGAGCAGGGCCCCGTCGCCACGGCGGCAACGCTCGGATCGGGCGGGCGGACGGTGGTCGCGGCCCTGCTCTGCGTCCTCTTCGCCGGCGTCTCGCTGGGCCGCGGCGTTCCCTTCGTCGTCGAAGGTGCCATCTTCATCGTCGTATTCACGTCTTTCTTCAGCTGGCGCGTCTGGCGCGAGGAAGGCCGGGTCGGCCGTGGCGTCGCCCAGACGCTCGCGGTCGCGATCGGCGCGGCCGCATTCATTTCCTGGCTGTTCGAGCAGGTCTTCCTGGTCCGCCTGCCGTGATGGGGGCCGGGCGCCGGCCCGCGTCAGCCCCGCGGGCGCTCACCGGGGGCGGCGCATGGAGGGGCTGAGCCACCTCGGCACGGCCCTGGCCACGCTCGCCGGCCCCTGGCAGATCGCCTACGCACTGGCGGCAACGCTCGCCGGCATCGTCATCGGCCTGTTGCCGGGGCTCTCGGCGACGCTCGGCGTCGCCCTCTTCACGACCTTGACGATCAAGATGGCGCCGACCGACGCCATCCTGGTCCTGATCTGCGTCTACGTCGGTGCCATCTACGGCGGCAGCCGCACCGCCATCCTGCTCAACATCCCCGGCACCGCCGCCAACGCCGCCGCCTGCCTCGACGGCAACATGCTGGCCCGCCAGGGCAAGGCCGGGCGGGCGATGGGCATCGCCACCACGGGCTCGGTCGCCGGTTCGCTGTTCGGCGTCGTCTGCCTGGCGATGTTCACGCCGCTGCTCGCCGAGACGGCGCTGAAGTTCGGCGCCTTCGAGTTCTTCTGGCTCGGCCTCGTCGGCGTGATGATGTCGGGCAGCCTCACCGGCGCGAACCCGGTCAAGGGCTGGCTCATGGGCCTGCTCGGCCTGTTCGTGGCGACGATCGGCCTCGACCCTATCCACGCCTACGAGCGCTTCACCTTCGGGCAGAACGCGATGACCGGCGGCATCGGCCTGATCCCGGCGCTGGTCGGCGCCTTCGGCTTCGCCGAGATCCTCACGGTGATGGGCGAGCCGCGCCTGAAGCCGATGCCGGTGTCGAAGGACTCGGTCCTGCCGAAGATCGTCGACCTGCTGCGCTACTGGCGCACGATCATCCGTTCCGGCGTGATCGGCGTCTTCGTCGGCATCCTGCCCGGCGTCGGCGAGGACATGGCCGCCTGGTCGTCGTACGCGGCGGCCAAGCGCGCCAGCAAGGAGCGCGAGCTGTTCGGCAAGGGCTCGGTGGAAGGCCTGATCGCCGCCGAGACCGGCGACAACGCCGCCATCCCCGGTGCCCTGATCCCGGCCCTGGCGCTCGGCATTCCCGGCTCGGCGCCGGCGGCGGTGCTGATGGCGGCGATGATCATTCACGGCGCCCAGCCCGGCCCCATGCTGATGGTCAACCAGCCGCAGTACATCTACGACGTGGTCGGCATCACCCTGGTCGCGACGCTCGCGATCCTGCTCTTCGGCCTGATCCTGGTCCGGCCCATCCTCTGGGTCCTGCGCGTGCCGCGCGAGATCATCATGCCGATCGTGTTCCTGCTCTGCGTCCTCGGCTCGTACTCGATCACGCAGCGCCTGTTCGACGTCTGGGTCATGCTGGTGACGGGCGTCCTCTGCTACGTGCTGCGCCGGCGCGGCTTTCCGGTGGCGCCCTTCGTGCTCGGCCTCGTCCTCGGCGACATCGTCGACAAGTCGCTGCGCCGCGGCCTCGTGCTCTCCGACGGCAGCCTGCTGCCCTTCTTCACGCGCCCGATCAGCGCCGTGCTGGCGCTGCTGGTCCTCGCCATGCTGCTGGCCCAGCTGCCGCCGGTGCAGCGCTGGCTGGCGCGGCGGGCGCCGGTGCCAACAGGGGCAACGCCATGATCGACAGGATCTCGCTCTGCAACGAAGTGCTCGCGCCGTGGCCCTTCGCGCAGCAGTGCGCGTACGCCAGCCGGCTCGGCTACCGCGGCCTCGAGGTGGCGCCGTTCACGCTTGCCGACGACCCGATGACGATCACCGACGCCCAGGCGGCGGCGTGGGCCGCCGTCGCGCGCGACCACGGCCTCGTGGTCAGCGGCCTGCACTGGCTCCTCGTCGCGCCGCAGGGCCTCTCGATCAGCAGCCCCGATGCCGCCGTGCGCGCGCGCACGCTGGCTGTGATCGACCGCCTCGTCGAGCTCTGCGCGCAGCTGGGAGGGACCTACCTCGTGCACGGCTCGCCGGCGCAGCGCAACCCGCAGCCGGGGAAGAGCGCGGCCGACGCCCTGGCCCGCGCCACCGAGGCCTGGCTGATCGCCGGCGAGCGCGCCGGCGCGCTCGGCCTCGCCTACTGCATCGAGCCCCTGTCGCGCGGCCAGACGCAGGTGGTGAACACGATCGCCGAGGCGCTCGCCATCGTCGACGGCGCCGGCCTGCCCGGCTTGAAGACGATGCTCGACACGAGCTCGGCTGGCGCCACCGAAGCCGAGCCGCTGCCCGACCTGATCGATCGCTGCTGGCCCGGCGGCCAGCTCGCGCACGTGCAGCTCAACGACCGCAACCGCCTCGGCCCGGGCCAGGGCGAGGACCGCTTCGCGCCGATCCTCGCCGCGCTGCGGCGCCAGCACTACGCGGGCTGGCTGGCGATGGAGCCGTTCGACTACGTGCCGGACGGCCCCGGCTGCGCCGCGCGCGCGATCGGCTACGTGCGCGGGCTGCTTGACGCCGCTTCGACGGACTGAGCCGCGCGTGCGTCCGGCACCCCCGGACGTGCCGGACGCAGACGGTGGCTGCTGTGCTTTCACCGAGGCCTGGTCATCCATCTGTCACACGTGGCGGATAGGGTGACCTGGACAGCGAGGAAACAGCCATGAGCCTGATCGAGCGGATCGAAAGCCTCTACCTCTGGCGCGGGCGACGCACCTGCGCCGGCGAGTTCGGCGAGCCGATGAGCTTGCTCCATCACGCGTTGCAGACCGCCCATCTGGCCGAGTTAGACGACGCTGCCGAGCCGCTGGTGGCCGCCGCCTTCCTGCACGACATCGGCGAGCTCCTGCCGACCCCGCGGCAAGCCGGCGAGAGCGACTTCGACGATCGGCACGAAGTGCGCGGCGCCGAGTACCTGGCGGAAAGCTTCGATGCGCGCGTGCTCGAGCCGATCCGCCTGCACGTGGCGGCTAAGCGCTACCTGGTATCCGTGCAACCCGACTATGCCGATGCCATGCCGCCTGCCACCCGTTTCAGCCTGGTCCTCCAGGGCGGGCCGATGAGCGCGGCGGAGGTCCAGGCCTTCCAGTCGCTTCCCCACGCGGCCGATGCCGTGCGCCTGCGCCGCTGGGACGACTGCGCGAGGCGTCCGCGGCAGCGGACTCCGCCGCTGGCGTGGTACCTCGGTCTGCTCCAGGCACTGATCGAGCGCCAGGCCGCTCCGTCCCGGCTCCAGGTC
>NZ_JANODC010000248.1:0-4397 GCF_031412495.1 Rhizobacter sp.
CGTCGGCGAGCTTCGCGTCGGCAGTGCCGAGGCGATGCCGATCCGGGCGTTGCGCGGCCGCCTGCACCTCGGTACCGAGCGCGGTGCACGACACGTGTTCGAGGACCTCGCCGCGCGCATCGACAGGGGCGCCGCGACGGGGCGGCTGGCCATCGGCGCCGACGCGCCCTTCCCGGTCGCCGCCCGTGCCGCCGTCGACTCGGCTGGCCTCGCGCCCGCCTGGCACGCCGACCTCGGCGCCGAAGGGCCGCTGGAGGCGCTCGCCGTTACCGCGGCGGCGCGGGTGCAGGCGGAAGCGGCCCCCGCTGCGCCGGCGGCTTCCATACCTGGGCAAGCCCGACATGGGCCAACGAAACCTGGGCCAACGGCACCTGCGCATGCGGCACCGCCGCAGTCGCTCGACGCCCGCGCCGTCGTTCGACCGTTCGCGGCCTGGCCGCTCGGCGAGCTGCGTGCGTCGGTGCGCGCGCTCGACCTGTCCGCGTTCGTCGCCGCGGCGCCGGCCACCGCCCTGAGCGGCGAGGTGGTCGCGACGACGACCGGCACCGACGTGCCGGCGACCGTGACCGCCGACATGACCAACGCCCGCGCCGGCCGCTGGAACGAAGGCCTGCTGCCGGTGAAGCGGTTCCGCGCCGAGGTGCGCGCGCGGCCGGACGACCCGAGCATCGTCGAGGTGCAGGCGCTCGCCGCCGAGCTCGGCTCGGCCCGGGTCGACGCCGGCCGCATCGTCGGGCGCGGCCGCTGGACCGCCGACCGCTGGGAGCTGAGCGCCGAGCTCGACCGGGTCCGCCCGGCGCAGCTCGACGCCCGCGCGCCCGAGACCTCGCTCGTGGGCACGATCGGCGCCGTCGGCAGCGGCTTCGCCGCCGCGCCCGAAGCGCGCACGGTCGAGCTCACAGCGCGGCTCGCCGGCGATCTGGTCGACGCCCGCCTGCCCCGCTCCGCACCGCGCCGAGCCGAGCTGCGCCTCGAGGCGACTGCGACGACGAACCACATCGAGCTGCGGCGGGCCGAGGCCGGCGTCGGCCAAGCGCGGGCCCGCCTCGCGGGCCAGCTCCAGCGCGCCGCCGCCGCCGCGCCGTGGCGGGCCACCGGCCGCTTCGAGCTGGCGCGGTTCGACCCGGCGCTCTGGTGGCCCGGGGCCGCCGATTCGCTGCTCGGACGTGGCCCGAACCGCCTCGAGGGCCAGGGCGAGTTCGACCTCGTCATCCCCGCGTCGTCGGGCACCGCTCCCGTCCTGGCGATCGTCGCCGCGACTCGCGGCAAGGCGGCCGTGTCGCTCCGCGACAGCGTCCTCGCCGGCGTCGCCGTGGCCGGCGAAGCGAGCTCCGTCAACGACGATGGCCGGGCCCGGCCCACGCTCGAGATCGTTGCCGGCGGCAACCGGCTGAAAGCCGAGGGGCGTCTCGCCGCGGCGGGCGCCAGCGCCGACCAATGGCAGCTCGCCGTCGATGCGCCGCGGCTGGCCGCGCTGGCGAACTGGCTCGCGCCGGTGCGTGCAGGTGCATCGGCGCAGCGGCCTGCGGCGGCGCCGCTTTCGGGCACGCTCAGCGCGAGAGCCCGCATCGCCGGCCGCTGGCCCGAGGTCACCAGCGAGGGTGACCTGCAGGCTACCGACCTGCGTTTCCAGGGGAACGCCGTGCGTCAGGCGTCGGGGCGATGGCGCCTCGGCAGCGCCGACGACGCCGCCCTCGACGGCAGCCTCACGGCCGACGACATCGACCTCGCCGGCCGCCGCATCGCGCGCGCCGAGGCCCGGCTCGCGGGCACCGCCCGTACCCATCGCGCCGAACTGCAGGTGCTCTCGGCCGCGCTGCCGCCGGCGTGGGTCGATGCGCTCACGGCCTCGAGCAGTGCGACCGGCGCGACCCGGCCGGTCGCGGCACCGCCGGCGCCAGCGACAGCCGCAACCCCCGGCACGCGCAGCATCGTCACGCTCGTCGCCGAAGGCGGCCTCGCCGACGCCGGCGGCGAGCGCGCCGCCGGCTGGCGCGGCACGGTTCGCGAGCTCGCCGCACGCTCGGCGGCCGCGCCGGTGCGAACCTGGGTCAACGCACGCGACGTGCGCGGCAGCGTTTTCTGGGCCGGCGGGCCGATGCGCGCCGCGGTCGAACCCGGCACCGCGTCGGCGCTCGGCGCGACGCTGCGCTGGAGTCGAGTCGAGTGGCAGGCTGCCGGTGCCCGCTCGCCGGCGCGCCTGGACGTGCAGGCACGCATCGACGCCTTTCCCGTCGCGCCGGCCTTGAAGGCGCTGCAGCCGAGCTTCGGCTGGGGCGGCGACCTGGCCGTCGGCGCACGCATCGACGTGCGCAGCGCGCCGGCGGTGCGCGTCGAGGCGGTCGTCCAGCGCAACGGCGGCGATCTCAGCGTCAGCGACGAGCTCGGCACGCAGGCCCTCGGCTTCACCGACCTGCGCCTGGGCATCGCCGCCGAGCAAGGTGTCTGGCACTTCACGACGGCCATGGCCGGGTCCACGCTCGGCGTCGTGTCCGGGGCGGTGACCGCACGCACGGCTCAGGCCGCCGCCTGGCCCGAGGCCGCCACGCCGATCGAGGGCGTCCTCGAGCTGCGCGTCGCCAACCTCGGCACCTGGGGCCCGTGGGTTCCGGCCGGCTGGCGCCTGAGCGGCGACCTGCATGCGAGCGCGAGCATCGGCGGCAGCTTCGGTGCGCCGCAGTACGCCGGCCGCGTCGACGGGTCGAAGCTCGGCGTACGCAACTTCATCGAAGGCGTGAACATCAGCGACGGCAGCCTGGCGGTGGCCCTGCAGGGCACGACGGCGCGCATCGAGCGCTTCACGGCGCGCGGCGGCGAAGGCACGGTGCGGCTCGACGGCGAGGCCAGCTTCGACGCGGCGCCGGCGGCGCGCCTGCGCCTCGTGGCAGAGCGCTTCGAGGTCCTCGGCCGCGTCGACCGGCGCATCGTCGCCAGCGGCGCGGCGGCCTTGCGCCTCGACGCCAGGACGCTCGGCCTGCAGGGCCGGTTCGCGGTCGACGAGGGCCTCGTCGACTTCACGCGTTCCGATGCGCCGCGGCTCGGCGACGACGTCGAGGTCGTGCGCCGGCCCACCGCGGCTCCGGCGACTGCCGCTGCGGCCACGGCCTCCGGCCCGACGGTCGCCGCGATGCCGACCGCGTCGCCGGCGTCACCGCTGGCGGGCACGCCGCCGGCGAGCCGTAGCGTCGCGCTCGACCTGCGCGTCGACATGGGCCAGCGCATGCGCGTGCGCGGGCGCGGCCTCGACGCCGGCCTGCGCGGCGAGCTGCACATCACGTCGCCTGGCGGCCGCCTCGCCGTCAACGGGTCGCTGAGCACCGTCGGGGGCACGTACCAGGCCTATGGCCAGAAGCTCGCCATCGCCCGCGGCGTCCTCGCCTTCGGCGGCCCGGTCGAGAACCCGCGCCTCGACATCGAAGCGGTGCGCCCGGACCTCGACGTGCGCGTCGGCGTGACCGTCGCCGGCACGGCGCTCAACCCGCGCATCCGCCTCTTCTCCGAGCCCGCGATGTCCGACATCGACAAGCTCAGCTGGCTCGTCCTCGGCCGCGCGTCGGCGACCACGGGCGGCGCCGACACGGCCCTCCTGCAGCAGGCGGCGCTGGCGCTGCTCTCCGGCGAAGGACCGGGCGTGACCGACCGGCTGATCCGGTCGATCGGCCTCGATGCGGTGGACATCCGGCAGAGCGAGGGCGCGGTCAAGGACACCATCGTCAGCCTCGGCAAGCAGATCGGCAAGCGCTGGTACGTCGGCTACGAACACGGCCTCAACGCCACGACCGGCACGTGGCAGCTGATCTACCGGGTGGCGCAGCGCATCACGATCCGGGCCCAGGCCGGCGGTGACAACTCGATCGACGTGAACTGGACCCTGCGCTGGAAGTAGCGGCGGCGCCTCAGGGCGCGACGTCGAAGTCGGCCTTGCCGATGTGGTTCTGCATGAAGGCGGCGACCGCCTCGTCCGGCTCGATCCGGCTCGGATCGAAGTCGAACTGGCCTTCGTGCGGCGTCGACCGGCCGGCATTCGTCAACCGTGCCTTGTAGTTGATGGTGGCTCCGACGACCTCGTAGTCCACGTGGTATCGGATGGCCGGGCCACCGTCGCCCTGCGTGTGCGTTCCTTCGACTGTGGCCATGCGCGCTCCCCTGCGGTCGGCACCAGTATGCCGCGCGCGAGCGCCGGGGTCGGGGTCTTAAACTGCTGCCTCGCGCGCTCGCCGTAGTTCAATGGATAGAACGGCCGCCTCCTAAGCGGCAAATACAGGTTCGATTCCTGTCGGCGGGACTCGAAAGCGTGGCTGGCGCACCGGGCTTCGGGATGGTGCGCTGCTCCCAAGGATCCGTAGCGCGTAGGTTTAGTCGGAGCTGCCGCTGGCGCGCAAGCCAGAGAGTTGTCG
>NZ_JANODC010000249.1:0-7849 GCF_031412495.1 Rhizobacter sp.
CGATGCCGAGGCCGCCGCCCATGTCGAGGTGTTCGATCGGCAGGCCTTCGGCCTCGATGGCTTCGACCAGGTCGAGCACGCGGTCGAGCGCGTCGAGGTAGGGCGCCGTCTCGGTGATCTGCGAGCCGATGTGGCAGTCGATGCCGACCACCTCGAGCGCAGGCAGCGCCGCGGCCCGCGCGAAGGCGGCTGCCGCGTGTTCGTGCGCGATGCCGAACTTGTTGGCTCGCAGCCCGGTCGAGATATAGGGGTGGGTGCGGGCGTCGACGTCCGGATTGACGCGCAGGCTGACCCGGGCCCGGCGCCCGGCGTCATGCGCCACGGAGGCAAGGACTTCGAGCTCGGCGATGCTCTCGACGTTGAAGCACAGCACATCGACCTCGACGGCGCGCCTCATCTCCGCGCGCGTCTTGCCGACGCCGGAGAAGACGACACGCTCCGGGTCGCCGCCGGCGGCGATCACGCGTTCGAGCTCGCCGCCGGAGACGATGTCGAAGCCGCATCCCGACCGGGCGAACAGCTGAAGGATCGCGAGGGTCGAGTTGGCCTTCAGGGCGTAGCACACGAGGTGATCGCGGCCGCGGAGCGCGTCCGCATACGCAGCCAGGGCCCGGCGGATCGATCCCTGCGAGTAGACGTAGAGCGGCGTGCCGAAACGGCGCGCTAGGTCGGCCACGGCCAGTTCCTCGACGAAGAGCCTGCCGTCGCGGCAAACGATCTCCGGCGCACCGGGCAGGGCGGTCATCGCGCCGGCGCCGGCACAGCCGAAGCCGCCGCGGCGGCAGGGGCGACCTGCACCAGCGGGCCCTTCTGCCCGCACGAAGCGAGCAGGACGGCAGCGCCGAGGAGCATGGCCATCCTGGCCGCAGGACTGCGGACCGGGCCTACACTCGTTTCGCGATGGCTTCTCATCGCTTGATTCTAGAGAGCATGGATACGGCCCCTGCCTTGTTCGAGAACATCGACGACGCCGAGTACGAGCGTCGCGCCCGGACTGTCTTCGCATCGGTCGAGACCACCGTCGACCGATTCCTCCAGGACGACGTGATCGACATCGACGCCAGCCGCACCGGCGGGCTGGTCGAGCTCGCCTTTCCCAACGGCAGCCGGATCGTGCTCAACACGCAGCCGCCGCTGCACGAGCTGTGGCTGGCGGCCCAGGCCGGAGGCTTCCACTTCCGACCCGCTGCCGGCCGCTGGGTCGAGGGTCGCGAGGGTCGCGAGTTCTTCGAAGTGCTGTCGGCCTGCGCGAGCGAGCAGGGCGGCCGACTGCTGGTGTTCGCCCCGGATCCGCAGCCCTAGCGCGGCCGGAACAGGTCGAGGATGCTGTTCCGCTCTTCTTCGCTCGGCGGTGCAGGCGCCTTTTCTTCCAGGCCGACGCTGCTGACGCCGCCGCCCCGCGCGTACTCTTCGTAGTACCACTCGCCGTTTAGGCTCACGACGCCCTCCGGGGGCGCCGGCTCCTGGATCGGGACGCCCTTCAGCATCGTGCTCATGTAGTCGATCCAGATCGGCAGGGCTAGCCCGCCGCCGGTTTCGCGATCACCGAGCTTGCGGGGCGTGTCGTAGCCCATCCAGACCACGCCGACGATGTTCTTCTGCCAGCCTGCGAACCAGGCGTCCAGCGAATCGTTCGTCGTGCCCGTCTTTCCGTAGACATCGACGCGCTTCAGCTCCCGCTGGGCCTTGGCCGCCGTGCCCGAGCGGGTGACCTCCTGCAGCAGGCTGCTCATGATGAACGCATTGCGGGCGTCGATGGCTCGAAGCGGCTCGTCGAGCACCGGCACGCGCGCCTCGTTGATGACGTGCCCCTTGTTGTCGGTGATGCGGCTGATGAGCAGCGGGTTGATCCGGTATCCGCCGTTCGCGAAGACGCTGTAGGCCGACGCCATCTGCAGCGGCGTCACGGAGCCCGCGCCGAGCGCCATGGTGAGGTACGCGGGGTGCTTCTCCACATCGAAGCCGAAGCGCGAGATCCACTGCTGCGCGTATTGCGGCGTGATCGACTTCAGGATGCGGATCGAGATCATGTTCTTCGACTTGGCCAGGCCGCGCCGCATCGACATCGGCCCGTCGAACGTGCCGTCGTAGTTCTTTGGCTCCCAGGGCTGGCTGCCGGTGGACGTCGCATCGAAGAAGAGCGCCGCGTCGTTGATCACCGTGGCCGGCGTGAAGCCCTTCTCCAGCGAGGCGGAGTAGATGAAGGGCTTGAAGCTCGAACCCGGTTGCCGCCAGGCCTGGGTCACGTGGTTGAACTTGCTCTTCGAATAGTCGAAGCCGCCGACCATTGCGCGGACGCTGCCCGTGCGCGGATCCATCGCAACGAAAGCCCCTTCGACCTCCGGCAGCTGGGTGATCGACCAGTCGTCCTTCGCGCCCCGGATCAGGCGGATGACGGCGCCGCGACGCAGCTGGATCTTCGGATTGGCCTTGGCCGCCAAGGCCGAGGCAGCGGGCTTGAGGCCGTCGCCGGTGACGCTCACCGTCTCTCCGCTCTGCAGCATCGCCGTCACCTTCTTGGCCGACACGTCGATGGCGATCGCGGCGAGCAGCTCGTCGTTGTCCGGGAAGTCCTGCAGTGCTTCGGCGACGCGGACGTCGAGCTCCTTCGGGTCAGCGGGAAGGTCGACGTAGTCCTCGGGGCCGCGGTACACCTGGCGCCGCTCGTAGTCCATGATTCCCTTGCGCAGGGCCCGGTAGGCGAGGGTCTGCTCGCGGGAGTTCAGGGTCAGATAGACGTTCAGGCCGCGCGTGTAGGCCTCCGGACCGTACTGCGTGAAGATCATCTGCCGCGCCGCCTCGGCCACGTATTCGGCGTGCACCGCCACTTCCGTGGGCGTTCGGTACTTGAGGACCTGCTGCAGTGCCGCGTCGCGCTGCGCGACGGTGATGAACTCGTTCTCCAGCATGCGCTCGATGATGTAGCGCTGCCGGATCGTCGCCCGGTCCGGATTGACGATCGGGTTATTCGCGGACGGCGCCTTCGGCAGCCCCGCCAGCATCGCGGCCTCGGCGACCGTGATTTCCTTCAGGGGCTTGCCGAAATAGATCTCGGCCGCCGAGGCGAAACCATAGGCGCGCTGTCCCAGCGCGATATGGTTCATGTAAACCTCGAGAATCTGCTCCTTGCTCAGGGTTCTCTCGATCTTCAGCGAGAGCAACATTTCGTACAGCTTGCGAGTAAATGTTTTCTCGGTCGACAAATAGAAGTTCCGTGCCACCTGCATCGTGATCGTCGATGCGCCCTGGGCACTGCGGGCCTCGCCGAAGTTGGCCAGCCCGGCGCGGATGACGCTGACGTAGTTGACGCCGCTGTGCTTGTAGAAGCGGGCATCCTCCGCGGCCAGGACGGCGTCCTGCATGACCTTGGGGATCTGGTCGATGGGGACGAAGTTTCGGCGCTCTTCGCCGAATTCGCCTAGCAGCACGCCGTCGGCCGAGAACACGCGCATCGGCAGCTTGGGCCGGTAATCGGTGAGGCTGCTGATCTCGGGGAGATTGGGGTAGGCGACGGCCAGGGCGATGCTGGCCAGGAGCACCGCCGACACGACCGCCGCCACGGCCAGGCCGGCCAGGCCGAGCAACAGGCGCAGAACCAGGCTGAGGCCACGCTGGATCGGCTTGCCGGGCGGCGCCGGCCGGCGCACCTCGGCGCCACGCTCGGCGGTGAAATCGGGATCAGTCACGACAGGTCCAGGACACGCTCCGCATTATAGAAACGCACGTCCACGTGCTTTGCAGCAGGTCATCGAAGGGCTGAAAAGTGATGCATTGAACACTTGGATTCTTCTTGCAACAAAGCCATCGCTGCGCCGGGCTCGGCGCGTGAGATTTGCAACGCGCACGAGGGATTGGGCAGGCTGTTTTGCGTTGGTTATCAAAGGCTTTGCTGCTAGCATCGAAGTAACTTATTAACAATCCAGCACGTTTAATCTCGCGTCTGGAAAAGGGGCATCGTGAGCTTTCTCGATTCGCTGATGGGTCGCAAGCACCCGCCAATGATCGGCCTCGACATCAGTTCGTCGAGCGTCAAGCTGGTCGAGCTGAACCAGAACAACGGCGGCGAATACATCCTGGAGCGGTTCGGCTCCGAAAGCTTCGAGAAAGGCTGGATCGCCGACGGCCAGATCGAGAAGTTCGATGAGGTGGCCGAGGCCGTCAAGCGGCTGGTCACGAAGAGCGGAACGCGCACCCGCCAGGTCGTGATGGCCATGCCGCAGTCCGCCGTCATCACCAAGAAGATCATGCTTCCGGCCGGCTTGCGCGAAGAAGAGCTCGAGCTGCAGGTCGAGTCGGAGGCCAACCAGTACATCCCTTTCTCCCTCGACGAGGTCAGCCTGGACTTCTGCGTCATCGGACCGAGCCCGACCTCGGTGGGCGACGTCGAGGTGCTGATCGCCGCATCGCGCAAGGACCGGGTCCAGGACAGGCAGGGCCTGGCCGAAGCCGCGGGCCTCCGCCCGGCGGTGCTCGACATCGAGTCGCATGCCTCGCGCCTGGCGATGAGCCGCGTCGTGTCGGCCCTGCCGAACGAAGGGCGCGACGCGCTGGTGGCGCTGTTCGAGATCGGCGCCGATACCACCAGCCTCAAGGTCCTGCGCGACGACGAGATGCTGTACGACCGCGACCAGGCTTTCGGCGGCTCCCAGCTGACGCAGCTGATCTCGCGCCAGTACGGCTTTTCCTACGAGGAGGCCGAGCAGAAGAAGCTCGCCGCCGACCTGCCCGATGACTACGAGACCTCGCTGCTCGCCCCCTTCGTCGACAGCCTGTCGCAGGAGATCGGGCGCGCCCTGCAGTACTTCTTCACCAGCACGCCGCATCACAAGGTGCACTACGTGATGCTGGCCGGCGGCACGGCGACGCTGCCCGGCCTCAAGGACCGGGTCACCGAGCTGACCGGCTTCGCGTCCATGGTGGTGAACCCGTTCGAGAACATGAAGCTCGGCTCCGCGGTGCGCGAAGCCAAGCTCCGGCGCGAGGCATCGTCGTACCTGACGGCTTGCGGCCTCGCCATGCGGAGGTTCGTCCAGTGATCATGATCAACCTGCTCCCCCACCGGGAGGAGCGTCGCAAGCGCAAGAAGATCGCCTTCTTCGCCGGCCTCGGGCTCGCGTCGCTCGCCGGCATCGCGATGGTGGGGATCTGGTACCTGGTCGTCGAGCAGCTCATTTCCGGGCAGCAGGAGCGCAATGCCTTCCTGCAGGCGGAGATCGCCAAGCTCGACGTCCAGATCAAGGACATCGCCAGCCTGAAGGCCGAGATCGCTTCGCTGAAGGCGCGGCAGAAGGCGGTGGAGGACCTCCAGATCGACCGCAACGTCCCGGTCCATGTGCTGAACGAGCTGGTGCGCCAGGTTCCGGAGGGGATCTACATCACGTCCGTCAAGCAGGACGCGCAGAGCCTGAACGTCGCCGGCATCGCCCAGACCCAGGAGCGCGTGTCCGAGTTCCTGCGCAATACCGCCTACAGCTCGGAGTGGCTGGTCAAGCCCGAGCTGATCGAGAGCAAGGCGACGGTCCTGCTGGGCGCCAACCGCGAGCAGAAGCGTTTGTTCGACTTCTCCATTCGTCTCACCGTGAAGCGGCCGCAGGACAGCGCGGCTTCAGCACCTCTCGCTGCCTCGGCGGTCCCCGCCACGGCGCTTTCGGTTCCGGCGCCCGCGCCGCAGCCGAGCAAAACCTGACGCGCCATGGCCAGCAAAAGCAAGACCGCCAACGTCGACCTGAACTCGGTCTTCGAAGGCGCGGCATCGCAGTTCCGGGGCCTGAACCCGAACGAGCCCGGGCAGTGGCCACTGCTGCCCAAGGCCATGACCTTCCTCGCGCTGGCGATGGCGATGGTGGTTGCCGGCTGGTTCGTCGTCCTCTCCGCCGAGCACGACAAGCTCGACGCCGAGCACAACAAGGAGCCGACGCTGAAGGTGGACTACCGCAGCAAGCTCGCGCAAGCGGTGAACCTGCCCGAACTGCGCAAGCAGAAGACGCAGGTGGAGGAATACGTCACCCAGCTCGAGAAGCAGCTGCCGGGCAAGGCCGAGATGGACGCGCTGCTGTCCGACATCAACCAGGCGGGCCTCGGCCGTGGCCTGCAGTTCGAGCTGTTCCGGCCCGGCCAGGTCGTGATCAAGGACTACTACGCCGAGCTGCCGATCGCCATCCGCGTCGCCGGCCGCTATCACGACATCGGCTCGTTCGCCGGCGACATCGCGAACCTTTCGCGCATCGTGACCCTGCACAACCTTTCGATCACCTCCGGCAAGGACGCGAACGGCGTGCTTTCGATGGAAGCCACCGCCCGCACCTACCGCTACCTCGACCCGACCGAGGTCGAGGAGATCCGCAAGAACGCGGCCAAGGCGAAGCCTGGGGCCAAGCCGGGAGGCAAGCCATGAGGAGCCTCGCCGTGACACGCCCGTGCCGGGCGGTGGTGCTTCTGGTCTGCAGCCTGGGGCTGATGGCCTGTGCCGGCGACCAGGACGAGCTGCAGCAATGGATGGAGCAGCAGAAGCGCGAGGTCAAGCCGAACGTCGAACCGCTGTCTGCACCGAAGAAGTTCAACCCGCAGCCGTATGCCGCTCTGGGGGCAGTCGAGCCGTTCAGCACGCAAAAGCTTTCCGTGGCGCTCAAGCAGGAAGCGCGGCAGCCGAATTCACTGCTGGCGGCAGAGATCAACCGCCGCAAGGAGCCGCTCGAGGCTTATCCGGTCGACAGCATGGCCATGGTGGGAAGTGTCAACCGCAACGGCCGCCCGTACGCGCTCCTGAAGGTCGACAACCTTCTCTACCAGGTCAAGCAGGGCGACTACCTCGGGCAGAACTACGGAAAGATCACCAAGATCTCCGAAACCGACGTGACCTATCGCGAGATCGTGCAGGACGCAGCAGGCGAATGGATCGAGCGCAACAGCGCCCTCCAGCTTCAGGAGAAGGCGCGATGAAAAGCATCTGGGAGAAATCGATGATTGGCTGGCGCTCGCGACTCTTTGCCCTCACGCTCACGGCCGTGGCGGCCGTTCCCGCCTGGGCGCAGAACGCGATCCAGTCCATCAATAGCTCGCAGCAGGCGGGGTCCGAAGTCATCCGGATCGAGCTGACCGAGCCGCTCGCTGCGTTGCCGGCCGGCTTCACGGTGCAGGCGCCGCCGCGCATCGCCATCGACCTGCCGAACGTCTCGAACGGCCTCGGCAAGTCGAACCTCGAGATCAACCAGGGCAATCTCCGCTCGGTCAGCATCGCCCAGTCCGGCGAGCGGACCCGCCTCGTGCTCAACCTGAAGCAGCCGGCGGGCTACCGGGCCCAGATCGACGGCAAGGTGCTCGTCGTCTCGCTCGACAACAACGCGCCGGCGACGCTCGCCAGCTCGAGCGGCCAGCCGACCCGCTTCGCCGAAAGCCTCAACCGCACCCAGCTCTCGCTGCGCGACATCGACTTCCGGCGCGGCGCCGACGGTGCCGGCCGCGTCGTGGTCGAGTTGCCGAACAACCAGGTCGGGGTCGACATCCGCCAGCAGGGTCAGAGCCTGATCGTCGAATTCCTTCGCTCGAGCCTTCCCGACGCGATGCGCCGGCGCCTCGACGTCACCGATTTCGGCACCCCGGTGCAGAGCATCACGACGACGCAGCAGGGCGACCGGGTGCGCATGACGGTGGAGCCGCGCGGCGCGTGGGAGCACAGCGCCTACCAGAGCGACAACCAGTTCGTCCTCGAGGTCCGGGCCCAGAAGGTCGACCCCAACAAGCTCGTCCAGGGGGCAGGCTACGCGGGCGAGAAGCTCTCGCTCAACTTCCAGAACATCGAAGTGCGGGCCCTGCTGCAGGTCATCGCCGACTTCACCAACTTCAACGTCGT
>NZ_JANODC010000250.1:0-7875 GCF_031412495.1 Rhizobacter sp.
CTTCCGGCCAACGAGGCCGATGCGCGCAAGGCCTACACGGCGGCAAAGGCCACGAACACGGCCCGGTCGGCGCCGCTCGCCGGCATGCCGAACCATGCGCAGATCTATGCGGGCAACCCCGACGGCACGCCGGCGGAGCAGAAGACCTACAACGAGTCGAGGCGCAACTTCCTCGCCCTCGTCTTCTGCCTGATGGTGGGCACGGCGGCGCTGCCGCACATCCTGATGCGCTACTACACGACGCCTTCGGTGCGGCAGGCGAGAGAGTCGGTGACCTGGTCGCTGTTCTTCATCTTCCTGCTCTACTTCACGGCGCCGGCGCTGGCGGTCCTGGTGAAGTACGAGGTGTTCAACGTGCTGGTCGGCACGCCGTTCACGCAGCTGCCGGCCTGGATCGCCAACTGGGCCGCGGTCGACCCGACCCTGCTGTCGGTGGCCGACGTCAACAACGACGGCATCTTCCAGCTCAACGAGATGCGGATCGGCGGCGACATCATCGTCCTGGCGACGCCGGAGATCGGCGGCCTGCCCTACGTGATCTCGGGGCTGGTGGCAGCCGGCGGCCTGGCAGCGGCGCTCTCCACTGCCGACGGCCTGCTGCTGACCATCGCCAACGCCCTGTCGCACGATCTCTACTACAAGATGATCGACCCGAACGCGGCGGCCTCCAAGCGCGTGGCGATCTCCAAGGCGCTTCTGGTGGTGGTGGCGATCGCGGCGGCGTTCGTGGCAGCGCAGAAGCCGGCGGACATCCTGTTCCTGGTTTCGGCGGCCTTCTCGTTCGCGGCCGCAGCCTTCTTCCCGGCCCTGGTGCTCGGCATCTTCTGGAAGCGCGCCAACAAGTGGGGCGCCTCGCTGGGCATGGTCGCCGGCCTGAGCGTCACGTTCTACTACATGATGACGACGCAGGTCTGGCTGCGCGGCGTCTTCGGCGTCACCTCGCCGATCGAGCTCTGGTGGGGCATCCAGCCGATCTCGGCCGGCCTGTTCGGCGTGCCGGTCGGCTTCGCGGTGATCATCATCGTCAGCCTGCTCACTGGCCAGCCGCGCAAGGACACCCAGGATCTGGTCGAGCACGTGCGCTACCCGGAGCTGAAGGCGGCCTGAGTCCGGCACCTTCTTTCCTGGAAGGCCCCGCTCGAAAGAGCGGGGCCTTTTTCATGGCCGGCTAGGTCCGGGTGACGCCGGCGCGCGGCGCGCCCTCGCGCTGCCAGTGCTCGGCATCGAACCAGGCTTCGCCGCGCAGGTAGGCGGCAGCCATGGTCAGCCCGTCGAAGCCCCAGAAGAGCTTGTCGTCGACGCCGATCGTCGGCACGCCGAAGACGCCGCGCGCGAGCGCATCGTCGGTGGCGGCGCGCAAGGCCTGCTTCGCCTCGGCGCCCCGGGAGTCGCGGCGCGGCTGCAGCCGGTCGCGCAAGGCGAGGTACCGGGCCTCGTCCTCGGCGTCGGCGCCGTCGCCCTGCCAGGCATGGCGCAGCACCGCCTCGCAGACGCAGCGGCCCGGCGTCTGCCCCTCGGGCGCGCAGGCCCAGGCCAGGCGCGAGAGCGCGAGCGAATTGAACGGATGTCGCTCCGGCGTTGCCAGCGGCACGCCTTCCCGGTGCGCCAGCCAGTGGACGTGTCGGAAGGTCCAGGCGCGCTTCGGCTCGATCTCGGCCGGGCCCTTGTGGCCCCAGTGCTTGAGCAGGACGCCGAAGACGATCGGCCGATAGGCGATGGTGTACGAGATGCCGACGAGCACTTCGGGCAGGCGCTTGAAGGCGAGGTGCGCGAAGGGCGAGACCGGGTCGAACCAGAAGTCGAGCTGCTTCACGGCGTTCTATTTTTTCCTGCCAGCGGAGCGGCGGACGTGCGTTCGGGGTCGAGGCCGCGACCTGCCAGCCCGTCCCGGCGCAGGGCCAGGCGCTCCCAGACGCGGCGCTTGCCGCCGTCGTCGAGGCTGCCCCAGGTCGCGATCTCGTCGAGGCTGCGCAGGCAACCGGTGCACAGGCCCGTGGCCGGGTCCATCGTGCAGACCTGGGTGCAGGGGCTCGGAACGGGGGCGCTGCTCATCCCCTCACTCAGGCGCGGCGGCGGCAAAGGCGCGCGCGGCTTCATCGGCCCGGTAGTAGCCGAGCGCGACGTCGCGCGCGACCGCCTCGCGCGGCCGCGCCGCTGCCGGGCCGAAGCCGCCGCCGCCCGGCGTCGAGACGGCGATCACGTCGCCGGCATGGATCTCGATGTCCTGGTCCTTCGAGAGATGCGGCGGCACGTACGAGACGCCGTCGCGGATGATCTCGACGGTGTTGACTCCACCGGGCGATCCGCCCTGCGCACCTGGCGGGCCGGCGCGGCCGTGGTCCATCACCATCGAGACGCGGGCGTCGCCGCGGACGAGGCGGATGCGGTAGTTGACGCCGAAGCCGCCGCGGTGCTCGCCGGCCCCGCCCGAGCCTTCGTGCAGCGAGTACTCCTCGAACAGCACCGGGTAGAGCTGCTCCATGATCTCGATCGGCGTCGTCTTCGAGATGCCGATGGTCGAGCAGCCGTTCGAGATGCCGTCGCCGGCCGGGCTGCCGCCGTAGCCGCCCCCCGAGATCACGTACATCACGTAGGCGCGCTGCTTCTCCGGATCGAAGCCGCCGATGCCGAGGTTGCCGCTGGTCCCGGCCGGGGCGCCGAACAGCTGCTCGGGGATCGCCTTGCCGAGCGCGGCGAAGACGGCTTCGGCGATGCGCTGGCTCACCTCGGCGGCGCAGCCGGAGACGGGCCGCGGGTACCTCGCGTAGAGGAACGTGCCCTCCGGCTCGACGATGTGCAGCGGCTCGAACGTGCCGGCATTGATCGCCGCCTCCGGAAAGACGTGCTTGACGGCCAGGTAGATCGACGACTTGGTCGTCGCGATGACGCTGTTCATCGGCCCCTTGCACGGCGGCGACGAGCCGCTCATGTCGAAGGCGAGCGCCGCCTGCGCCACGTCGCCGCCACCGGTTTTCGTGATGCGCATGGCGATCCGCAGCGGCTGGTCGACGATGCCGTCCGAATCGACGAAGGCCTCGCCGTCGTAGACCCCGTCCGGGATCCCGGCGATCTTCTCGCGCATCTGCCGCGCCGCGCGGCGCTTCAGCTCGACGACGGCGGCGTCGACGGTGGCGTCGCCGTAGCGGTTGAGCAGCGCCGCCAGGCGCTTCTCGCCGGTGGCGAGCGCCGCCGACTGCGCCTTGATGTCGCCGATGCGCTGGTCGGCGATGCGGATGTTCGACAGGATGATGGCGAGGATCTCCTCGTCGATCGCGCCCTGCTTGTAGAGCTTCACGGGCGGCAGGCGCAGGCCCTCCTGCTCGACTTCGGTGGCATTGGCCGAGAAGCCCCCCGGCACCATGCCGCCGGTGTCCGGCCAGTGCCCGGTGTTGGCGAGCCAGCACCAGAGCCGCCCGTCGCGGAAAAAGGGCTGCACGAACTTGACGTCCATGAGGTGCGTGCCGCCGAGATAGGGATCGTTGACGATGAAGACGTCCCCAGGATGCAGCGCGATCTTCAGCCGGTTCACGCGCTCGATCACCGCCTGCACCGTGAACTGCATGGTGCCGACGAAGACCGGCAGCCCAAGCTCGCCCTGCGCGATGAGCTCGCCGCTGTCGCGGTGGTAGATGCCGTCCGAGCGATCGAGCGCCTCGGCGATCACCGGGCTGAAGGCACCGCGCACGAAGGCGAGGTCCATCTCGTTGCAGACCTGCATCAGGCCGTTCTGCAGGACCGAGAGCGTGATGGGATCGAGCGGGGTCATGGCTGCGATTCTGGCTGTTGGGACTCTTCCTTGTTTCGTCGGGATCCGTACTGGCTTGCGGCGGCGGGCACGGGGTGGCCGATTGCGCTCATGTCCCCCGGTCCGCGGCGTGAACGCCGCGGACCTCCTCCTTCACATCGCTCCATCGGCCACCCCCCACCCACCCCCGGACCGGTCGTCTTGTACTGCGCGCGACAACGGGTTGGATCGGGAGGGTGGGGTGCTCCACGGAGCGTAGTAAAGGAGGAGGCGAGCGACGCAGTCGGTCGCCGGGGGACATGAGCGCAGTGGAGTACCCCGCCCTCCCGATCCCGAGCCCGCCGAACACGACAGCGTCACACGCTCACGATCAGGTTGCCGATCGAATCCACCTCGACCCGGTTGCCCGGCTCCACCACGGTCGTGCAATCGAGTTGCTCGATGATCGCCGGGCCGTCGAAGCGGGCGAGGCGCGGCAGGTGCTCGCGCACGTAAACCGGGGTGTCGACCCAGCCGCCCTCGAACCACACCGGACGGGTCGTGCGCCGGGCTTCGGCGAGCGTGGCGCGTGCGGAGGTGGACGCGAAGGCGGCGAGCGACACCGGCTTGCGCTGGCCGATCACGGCGGTGTGCAGGTTGACGAGCACCGGCCGGATCTCCGGCAGCTCCACCCCGAAGCGCTGCCAGTAGGCGGCGGCGAAGACGGTGCGCAGCTCGGCGAGCGAAATCGCGGTCGAGGCGATGGGCACCGGCAGGATGTGGCTCTGGCCCTGGAACTGCATGTCGGCGCGGTGCCGCGTGACGACGGCCTCCACGGCGACGTTCTCGCGCGCCAGCAGGGCCCGGCCGGTGGCGATCTGCGCGGCGAACACCTCGCCGATGCGCGCCTCGGCGATCGCCTCCAGCGGCTGGTTCACCGTGGCGACGAAGTCGTGGCGCAGGTCGGCCACGACGCAGCCGAGCGCGTTGGTGAGGCCCGGTCGGGCCGGGATCAGGAGCTTGGGGATGCCGAGCTCGCGGGCGAGCGCGGCGGCGTGCAGCGGCCCGGCGCCGCCGAAGGCGAAGAGGGCGAAGTCGCGCGGGTCGTGGCCGCGCGACAGGCTCACCATCCGGATCGCGCCGGCCATCTTGTCGTTGGCGACGCGGACGATGGCCGCGGCGGCGGCCGTGGCGTCCAAGCCGAGCGGGCGGCCGACGTGCGCGACCAGCGCCTAGCGCAGCGCTTGCATCGAGACGGCGCGTTCCACGGCGAGGAGGCGATCCGGGTCGAGCCGGCCGAGGGCGAGGTTGGCGTCGGTGATCGTCGGCCGGGTGCCGCCGCGGCCGTAGCAGATCGGGCCCGGCGTCGCGCCGGCGCTCTCCGGCCCGACGCGCAGCATGCCGGCCGCATCGACGGAGGCGATCGAGCCGCCGCCGGCGCCGATGGTGTGCACGTCGACCATCGGCACGTGGATCGGCATCGCGTACTCGAGCTCGAGGTCGCTCGAGACCGAGGGCAGGCCGCCGAGGACGAGGGCAACGTCGCTCGAGGTGCCGCCCATGTCGTAGGTGACGACGTTGCCGAACTCGCCCGGCCGCGAGCCGGCCTGCATCGCCGTTGCCGCGGCGGCGATGACGCCAGAGGCCGGCCCCGACATCACCGTGGCAACCGCGCGCTCGGCGACCACCGACGCCGCCACCGTGCCGCCGTTGCCCTGCATGACGAGCAGCTCGCGCGTGAAGCCGCGGCCGGCGAGCTCGCCCTGCAGGCGGGCGATGTAGCGGTGCAGGACCGGCTGGATCGCCGCGTTGACAGCGGCCGTCGTGCCGCGCTCGTACTCGCGGTACTCGGCGACGACCGTGTGCCCCGCCGTGACGTAGTCGTTCGGCCACAGCGAGCGGACGATGCGCGCGGCGCGCTGCTCGTGGTCGGGGTTGAGGTAGCTGTGCAGGAAGTGGATGACCACGCTCTCGGCGCCGACCTCGAGCAGGGCCCGCGCCGCCGCCGCCACACCGACCTCGTCGAGGGGCACGAGGACGCGGCCCTGGGCGTCGACGCGCTCGTCGACCTCGAGGCGCAGGCGCCGCTCGACGAGCGGCACGAACCGGCCCTTGAGGCCGTACGGCGTCGGCCGCGTCCGCCGGCCGAGCTCGAGGACGTCGCGAAAGCCCCGGGTCGTGATCAGGCCGACGCGCGCGATCTTGCGCTCGAGCATGGCGTAGGTCGTCGTCGTCGTGCCGTGCACGATGGCGTCGAGCGACGCCGGATCGACGCGCGCCGCGTCGAGCGCGGCGAGGACCCCGAAGGCCTGGTTGTCGACGGTGGTCGGTACCTGGGCCAGGCGCACCTCGCCGGTCGCGTCGTCGACGAAGACGAGGTCGGTGAAGGTGCCGCCGACGTCGATGCCCGCGATCCGGCTCATACGGAAGCCTTCGCGCTTCGCGCTCCGGCATTCGCCTTCGGAACGGCCGTGCGGCTCATCGGCTCACAGGCTCAGGTGGGTGCGTTGCAGGGCTTCGTCGCTCATCAAAGCGTCCATGCTGCCGTCGAAGCGCACCTCGCCCTTCTCCAGGACCACGGCGCGGTCGGCCACGAGCCGCGCGAAGTGCAGGTTCTGCTCCGAGAGCAGGATGGCGACGCCGGCGCGCTTCAGGGCCGTGATCATGCGCGCCATCTCCTCGACGATGAGCGGCGCGACGCCCTCTGACGGCTCGTCGAGCAGCACCAGGTAGGGGTTGCCCATCAGCGTGCGGGCGACGGTCAGCATCTGCTGCTCGCCGCCGCTCATCCGCCCGCCCGGCCGGTCCGGCATCGCGCCGAGGTTCGGGAACAGCGCGTAGAGCTTGGCTTCGTCCCACGTCGGCGCGCCGTCGCGCGGCGGCTGCCGGGCCACCGACAGGTTCTCGCGCACGGTGAGGTCGGTGAAGATGCGCCGGTCCTCGGGCACCCAGCCGAGGCCGAGGCGGCCGATCCGGTACGGCGGCATGGCCGAGATGTCGGTGCCGCGGAAGACGACCTCGCCGCGGCGCCGCGCGACCAGGCCCATGATCGCCTTCATCGTCGTCGACTTGCCGGCCCCGTTGCGGCCGACGAGCGCCACGCACTCGCCGGCGGCGACGCCGAGGCCGACGCCGTACAGGATCTGCGCCCGGCCGTACCAGGCGTCGAGGGCGCGGACTTCAAGCATGGAGCGCGAAGGTCGTGCCGCCGCCGAAGTAGACGTCGCGCACCCGCGCGTCTTCCCGCACCCGGGCCGGCGGTCCTTCGGCGATCAGCTCGCCGCGGGCGAGCACGACGATGCGGTCAGCGTGGGCGAAGACGACGTCCATGCTGTGCTCGGTGAAGAGGACGCCGATCCCCTGCTCGCGCGCCAGCCGCCGGGCCAGCGCCATCAGCTCGTTGCGCTCGCGCGGCGCCATGCCGGCGGTGGGCTCGTCCATCAGGAGCAGGCGCGGCCGGTTGGCCAGGGCGATGGCGAGCTCGACGCGCTTGACGTCGCCGTAGGCCAGCACGCTGGTGGCGCGGTCGGCCTGCGCCGCCATGCCGACGCTGTCGAGCAGGGCGACGGCCTCGTCGCGCAGCTGCGCCCGCGCCGGCCGCCACCAGCCGAGCAGGCCGCCGGCGTGCGAGATCAGGGCGAGCTGCACGTTCTCGACCACCGTCAGCGAGGCGAAGGTCTCGGCGATCTGGAAGGTGCGGCCGACGCCGAGGCGCCAGATCGCGTCGGGGCGCAGGCCGAGCAGCTCGGTGTCGCCGAGGCGCACCGAACCGGCGTCGGGCGCGAGCTGGCCGCCGACCATGTTGAAGAGCGTCGTCTTGCCGGCGCCGTTCGGCCCGATCAGGGCGAGCATCTCGCCGGCGTCGAGCCCGAAGCTCACGTCCTCGACCGCGTGCACGCCGCCGAACGCCTTGCTCAGCCCCTGCACCGCGAGCAGCGCCGTCACGTCGGCTCCTTGATGAAGATGCGCTTCAGGCCGCCGGCGACGCCGAGCGGGAAGACCAGCACCAGCGCCAACATGACGAGGCCGAGCAGGGCCCGCCAGTAGTCGGTCTGGCGCGCCACCGTGTCCTGCAGCCAGGTGAAGAGCGCGGCGCCGACCCAGGGGCCGGAGACGGCCTGCACGCCGCCGAGCAGCACCATCACCAGGCC
>NZ_JANODC010000251.1:0-15905 GCF_031412495.1 Rhizobacter sp.
TGGTCGCGGCCAGCTACGAGCTCGAGGCGACGGACCCGGACGCCGAGATCTACGAGTAGCGGCCTGCCCTCTACGGGCGCCGCGGCCGTGGCGCCGCGAGGCACAATGCCCCTCCTCCTTTGCCCGGCCGCCGCAGCGCGCCACCGGGCCCGCGTGTGACCCAGACCCGACCCGCCTCCAGCCTTGCCGCGCTGACGCTCGCTGCCGTCGGCATCGTCTATGGCGACATCGGCACCAGCCCGCTCTACGCGATCAAGCAGGTCTTTGCGGAGGGCCGCGTTCCGCTCAACGAAGCCAACATCTTCGGCATCCTGTCGCTCGTCTTCTGGACGGTGACCATCGTCGTTTCCGTCAAGTACGTCGTGCTCATCCTGCGCGCCGACAACAACGGCGAAGGCGGCCTGGTCGCGCTGCTGTCGCTGGCTTCGCAGGCGGTGCGGCATCGGCCGGTCATGCGCCGCCGCCTGCTCTTCATCGGCATCCTCGGCACGGCGATCTTCTTCGGCGACGGCGTCATCACGCCGGCAATCTCGGTGATCTCAGCGGTGGAAGGCATCGAGATTGCCGCGCCGGGACTGCACGATTACATCGTGCCGGTCACCCTGGTCATCCTGACCGGCTTCTTCATGTTCCAGCGCTTCGGGACGGCGCGCGTCGGCAAGGCCTTCGGCCCGATCATGATGGTGTGGTTCGTGGTGCTCGCGGCGATGGGCCTGGCCCACATCGTCATGAACCCGTCGATCCTGCTCGCAGTGTCCCCGCATCACGCGTTCGCGTTCGTCGTCGGGCAGCCGGGCATTGCCTTCGTCGCGCTGAGCGCGGTGGTGCTCTGCATCACCGGGGCCGAGGCGCTGTACGCGGACCTCGGCCATTTCGGCAAGCGGCCGATCCGGGCTGCATGGTTCGTGGTCGCCATGCCGGCACTGCTCCTGAACTACTTCGGGCAGGGCGCGATGATCCTCAGGGATCCGGCGACCGTCCGGAACCCGTTCTACGAGATGGCGCCGTCCTGGGGCATTTACCCGCTGATCGCCCTGGCGACGGTGGCGACGGTGATTGCCTCCCAGGCGCTTGTCACCGCTGCGTTCTCGGTGACCAAGCAGGTGATCCAGCTCGGCTACCTGCCGCGCCTGCGCATCGTCCACACCTCCGAAAGCGAAACGGGCCAGGTGTACGTGCCCTTCATCAACTGGTCGCTGTATGCGGGTGTGGTCGTCGCCGTGACGTTCTTCGGGTCGAGCACACGACTGGCCGGTGCCTACGGCATCACCGTGACGATCGACATGTTCATCACGACGATCATGACCTTCTTCGTCATCCGTTATGCCTGGAAGTACCCGTGGTACCTCGTCATCGGCGCGACGGGGTTCTTCTTCCTGGTCGACCTGGCGCTGATGTCCGCCAACCTGGTGAAGATCCTCGACGGCGGCTGGTTCCCGCTCCTCATCGGCGCGCTCATGTTCACGCTGATGATGACGTGGAAGCAGGGGCGGCGGCTCATGTCGGCGAGCCTGCGCGAGGACGCCATCGATCTCAAGAGTTTCCTCGAGTCGGTCTTCCTCAGTCCGCCGACCCGCGTTGCGGGCACGGCGGTGTTCTTGGTTGTCGACCAGGGCCTGACGCCCAACGCGCTGCTGCACAACCTCAAGCACAACAAGGTCCTGCACGAGCGCAACCTCTTCGTGACGGTGCGCCACCACGAGGTGCCCTGGGTCGAGCCGGCCGAGCGCAGCGTGATCGAGCCGCTCGGTCACGACTGCTTCCAGGTGACGCTCAACTTCGGCTTCAAGGACGAGCCCGACGTGCCCGTCGGGCTCGAAAACCTGCGCGCGCACGGCTGCTCGGTCGACGACATGGACACCTCGTACTTCCTGTCGCGCGACATCGTCATTCCCACCTTCGGCGGCGGCATGGCCGACTGGCGCGAGAAGCTCTTCGCCGGCATGCACCGCAATGCGTCGGCCGCTGCCGACTTCCTGCGCCTGCCCACCAATCGGGTCGTCGAGCTCGGCTCGAAGGTCGAGATCTGAGTATCCTGACCGCCATGCAACTGCTCTTCGTCGCCGATCCCCTCGAGAGCTTCAAGACGCACAAGGACACCAGCTTCGCGATGATGCGCGAGGCTGCCGCGCGCGGCCACGAGCTGCTCGCCTGCGAGCCGAGCGACCTGGTCTGGGAGAGCGGCGGGCGGGTCATGGCGCGGGCGCGGCGCTTCCGGCTCGACCCCGCCAGCGAGGCCGGTGGCACGGCCTGGTTCACCGAGACCGCGGCGGCCGCGCCGCTGGCGCTGGCCGATACCGACGCGGTGCTGATGCGCAAGGACCCGCCCTTCGACGGCGAGTACTTCTACGCCACGCACCTGCTCGAGCGCGCCGAGCGCGAGGGCGCGCGCGTGTTCAACAAGCCGCGGGCCCTGCGCGACCATCCCGAGAAGCTCGCCATCCTCGAGTTCCCGCAGTTCATCGCGCCGACGATCGTCACCCGCGACGAGGCCGCGATCAAGCGCTTCCACGACGAGCACGGCGACATCGTCCTGAAGCCGCTCGACGGCATGGGCGGCATGGGCATCTTCCGCGTCGGCCCCGACGGGCTGAACCTGGGCAGCATCACCGAGACGCTGAACCGCAACGGCGCGACGACGGTGATGGCGCAGCGCTACCTGCACGCCATCGTGCAGGGCGACAAGCGGGTGATCGTCATCGACGGCGTGCCGGTCCCGCATGCGCTGGCGCGCATCCCGCAGGGCAGCGAGATCCGCGGCAACCTGGCCGTCGGCGGCAAGGGCGTGGCGCAGATCCTCAGCGCCCGCGACCGCCAGATCGCCGAGGAGATCGGCCCCATCCTGGCCCGGCGCGGCCTGCTCCTCGTCGGCCTCGACGTCATCGGCGACTGCCTCACCGAGATCAACGTGACCAGCCCGACCGGGTTCCAGGAGATCACGCGGCAGACCGGCTTCGACGTCGCCCGGACCTTCGTCGACGCGCTCGAGCGCGCCCTGGCCGAGCCCGTCGGCGGCATCGGCGGCACCGTCGCTGGCCTCGGCGCCTAGGCCGGCGCGGTCGAAGCGAGCCGGTCATGGCCGTTCTCTCCCTTTCCGACGCCCACCTGGCGTACGGCCATGTCGCCCTGCTCGACGGCGCCTCGCTGTCGCTGGAGGCGGGCGAGCGCATCGGCCTGATCGGGCGCAACGGCACCGGCAAGTCGTCGCTCCTGAAGGTCATCGGCGGCCTCGAGAGGCTCGACGACGGCCTGCTGCAGCAGACGCAAGGCCTGCGCATCCGCTACGTGCCGCAGGAGCCGGCCTTCGACGATGCCGGCACGGTGTTCGACGCTGTCGGCGAGGGCGTGGCCGAGGCGCGCGTCGTCCGCGATGCGTACGAGGCGCACGCGGAGGGCGCCGACCTCGACGGTGATTACCAGGGCTGCGGGCTCGACGCCCTGCAGACCCGCATCGAGGCGCTCGACGCCTGGAACTGGGAGCAGCGGGTCGAGACCACCCTGGCCCAGCTGCACCTCGACGGCGGGCGCACGATCGCCGAGCTCTCCGGCGGCACGAAGAAGCGCGTGGCACTGGCACGGGCGCTGGTGGCCGTGCCCGACGTGCTGCTCCTCGACGAGCCGACCAACCACCTCGACCTCGACTCGATCGCCTGGCTCGAGCAGCTGCTCGCCGGCTTCGCCGGCAGCGTCGTCGTCGTCAGCCACGACCGCGCCTTCCTCGACGCCGTCGCGACGCGCATCGTCGAGCTCGACCGCGGCGTCCTGCGCAGCTACCCGGGCAACTTCGCCGCTTACGAAGCGCGCAAGGCCGACGAGATCGCCGCCGAGGCGCTCGGCAACGCGCGCGCGGACAAGCTGCTGGCCCAGGAGGAGGTCTGGGTCAGGAAGGGCGTCGAGGCGCGCCGCACCCGCAGCGTCGGCCGGGTCCAGCGCCTGCAGGCGCTGCGAGCGCAGCGCACGGCGCGGCGCGAGTCGCTCGGCCGGGTCCGCCTCGAGGCCGACTCGGGTGCGCCGAGCGGCAAGATCGTCGCCGAGCTGCGCGACGTCTCGTTCCGCTTCCCGCCCCCGGACGGCCGGCCCGCGCATGAAGGCAGGCTGGTGGTGAACAACTTCTCGGCGACGCTGCTGCGCGGCGACAAGGTCGGGCTGATCGGGCCGAACGGCGCCGGCAAGACGACGCTGCTCAAGCTGATCCTCGGCGAGCTGCAGCCGAGCTCGGGCATGGTGCGCCGCGGCACGCGCCTCGAGGTCGCCTACTTCGACCAGCTGCGCAGCACGCTCGACCTCGACGCGACGCTCGCCGACGCCGTCAGCCCCGGCAGCGAATGGATCGAGACCGGCGGCGGCCGGAAGCACGTGATGAGCTACCTGAACGACTTCCTGTTCTCGCCGGCGCGCGCCAGCTCGCCGGTGCGCACGCTTTCCGGCGGCGAGCGCAACCGGGTCCTGCTGGCGCGCCTGCTTGCCCTGCCCGCCAACGTGCTGGTCCTCGACGAGCCGACCAACGACCTCGACATCGACACCCTCGAGCTGCTCGAGGAGCTGCTGCAGGGCTACGCGGGCACCGTCTTCCTGGTCAGCCACGACCGCCGTTTCCTCGACAACGTCGTCACCAGCACGATCGCCTGGGAGGGCGAGGCCGAGCCGGGGCTCTGGCGCGAGTACGAAGGCGGCTACGAGGACTGGCGGACCCAGCGGGAGCGTGCCGACGCCTTGCGCGCCGCGGGTGCGAAGCCGGCCGGCCCGACCGGTGCCGGCAAGCCGGGCGGCACGGCAGCGGCGTCCGCCGTCGCTGCTGCCGCCGCCGGCGGCACCCAGGCAGTGCCGGCCCGGCGCAAGCTCAGCTACAAGGAACAGCGCGAGCTCGACGCGCTGCCCGACCGCATCGAGGCGCTGGAGATCGAGCAGAAGGAGCTCGCGGCCCTGCTGGCGAGCGCCGGCCTCTATGCCGAGGATCCGGTGCAAGCCGAGGCGGCGCAGCGCCGGCATGCGCAGATCGACGACGAGCTGCTCGCCGCGCTGGAGCGCTGGGAAGCGCTCGGCACCCGCTAGGCACCGGCGACATGAGGACGTCCCGCCTGGCGGGGTCGGCGCTGTTCACGCTGGCGCTGTCGGCCGCCTCGGCGCTCGCCCAGGAAGAGGTTCCCTTCATCACCAGCCCGGACGTGGTGACGCTGGAGATGCTGCGCAGCGCCGACGTCGGGCCCTCCGACTACGTGATCGACCTCGGCTCGGGCGACGGCCGCATCGTCATCACCGCGGCGCGGCTCTTCGGGGCCCGGGGCCTCGGCGTCGAGATCGTGCCCGACCTGGTGCAGAAGAGCCGCGACAACGCCCGCCGCGCCGGTGTCGACAGCCGGGCCGAGTTCCGCGAGCAGGACCTGTTCACGGCCGACCTCGCGCCGGCCAGCGTCGTCACGCTCTATCTCCTGCCCGAGGTCAACCTGCAGCTGCGCCCGTCGCTGCTGGCTCTCAAGCCAGGCACGCGCATCGTCTCGCACGACTGGGACATGGGCGACTGGCGGCCCGACCGCACGACCGAGCTCGACGTGCCCGACAAGCAGGTCGGGCGCGAGAAGAAGAGCCGTGTCCACGTCTGGATCGTGCCGGCGCAGGTGGCGGGAGAGTGGTGCGGTGCCGGGCCGCTGCGCGGCACGCGGCTGTCGCTCGAGCAGGCGCACCAGCGCTACCGCGGCACGCTCCGGCACGAGCGGCGTTCGACCGCCGTCGAAGGCATCATCTCCGGCACCGAGCTGCGCCCGGCGCGGCCGGGCAAGCAAGCCTGGACCCTCCGCCTCGACGGCGGCTCACTGCGCCGCATCGTCGGCGGCAGCGAAGGGGCGGGCGCCTTTCAGCGCTGCTGAGCGCACCGCCGCCAGCGCTTTCCAGAAGCGGGCGTCCTGCGACGTCGCGAAGTTGATCCGCATCAGCGTCGTCGGCCGCGGTTCGGCGTGGAAGAGGGTGCCGGGCGCGATCAGCCAGTCGTCGATCAGCGCATGCGCGAGGCGCTCGGTGTCGACGCCGGTATCGACCCAGCCGAACAGGCCGTTCGGCTCGGCCGCGAAACGGCAGCCGTGCGCCTCGACCAGGCGGACCGTGCGCGAGCGCGCCGTCGCCAGCCGCTCGACGACGCGCTCGGCATGCCGGCGCAGCCAGCCCTGCTCCAGGCAGTGCGCCATCGCCAGCTCGCCGGCGCCCGGGGTCGTCAGGGTGCTCAGCAGCTTGGTGTCGACGAGGCGATCGACCAGCGCCGGGGGCGCGGCGAGAAAGCCGACGCGCCAGTTCGGGGTCAGGATCTTGGAGAAACCCGAGACGTAGATCGTCCGCTCGAGCGCGTCGAGGGCGGCGAGCCGGGGCGCGTGCGCCGGCGCGAGGTGCGCGTAGGTGTCGTCCTCGACGATGTGCAGGTCGTACTCGGCGGCGAGCTGCAGCACGCGGTGCGCCGACTGCAGGCTGAGCGATGCCCCGGTCGGGTTGTGCAGCACCGAGACCGTGACGTACAGGCGCGGCCGTCCGGCCGGCTTCTGCGCCTCGATCAGGCGGCGCATGGCGGCGACGTCAGGACCGCTGTCGCCGCGCGGCACCGGCAGGACGCGCATGCCGAGCGCGGCCAGGCGCGCGTACTCGACCGACCAGCCGGGCTCGTCGACGAGGACGCTGTCGCCGCTGCGCAGCAGGCTGCGCGTGACGACGTCGAGTGCGTGCGTGGCGCCGATCGTCGTGACGATCTGCTCCGGCGCCGCGGCGATGCCGTGGTCGGCAAGCTTGAGCGCCAGGGCCCTGCGCAGGCGCGGCTCGCCGGCCGGGTCGCCGTATTGCAAGGCGGTGGCCGCGACCTGCCGCGTCGAGGTGGCGCGACGCATCGCCGCCGCCAGCATGGGCGCGTCGAGCCAGTCGGCCGGCAGGGTGCCGAGCCCAGGCATAGGCTGCGCGCCGGGACCTTGGAACATGGCGCGGATCAGGGCCGTGGCGCTGTTCGGCAGCGGCCGTGGCGCGGCATCGCCGCCGCTTCGGGACGTCGCTCGGGTCGCAGGGCCAGAGATCGGCCTGGCCCGGACGAAGAAGCCGCGCTGACGCCGCGCCTCGACCAGACCGAGCGCCTGCAGCTGGTCGTAGGCAGCGACCACGGTGTAGGGACTCACCGCGTGGCGCCGTGCGCACTCGCGCACCGACGGCAGGCGCGCGCCCGGTGCGAGCAGGCGCTGCCGGATGTGCTCGGCATAGCGCTGCGTCAGCTGTTCGGCCAGCGGCGTGTCGGCGCTGCGCGACAGCGCCTGCCCCGCGGCAGGCTTCGCTGCGGCCTGGCCCGTGCGCTGGCGTGCCGGCCGCTGCACCGGTACAGGTGATTCCGTCATGCGCCTTAGTGTACTGGCGGTGTGCTGGTCACGGGCCTACACTGGACCGGTGCACAAGAGAACTTCGACGATCGACCGCAACGTCTCGCGCGGCCTTGCCCTGGGGCTGTTCGGGGTCGCCTTCTTCGCCCTGACGGTGCCGATGACGCGCCTGGCCGTGGGCGCGGCCGATGCACCGCAGCTGCCGCCCCTGTTCGTCACGTTCGGCCGGGCCGCGCTGGCCGGCCTGCTCAGCTGCGCGTACCTGGCGATCACCGGCTCGCGGCGGCCCCGCCGCGAGCAGTGGGCCTCCTTCGCGGTCTGCGCGCTCGGCACCGTCGTCGGCTTCCCGCTCCTGCTGGCGCTCGCGCTCCGCCACGTCGATGCCGTCCACGCCGCGGTCGTGACCGGCGTCCTGCCCCTGGCCACCGCGATCGCTGCGGCGATCGCCTTCCGGCAGCGCCCGTCGGCCGCGTTCTGGCTCTGCTCGCTCGCGGGCGCGGCGCTCGTCGTCGCCTTCGCTGCGTGGAAGGGAAGCGGCGCGCTCGTCCTCGCCGATGCCTTGCTGCTCGGCGCGGTCGCCAGCGCCGCCGTCGGCTACGTCGCCGGCGCGCACCTGTCGGCGCAGATGCCGGCCGAGCGGGTGATCTGCTGGGTGCTGGTCGGCAGCTTGCCGCTGACGCTGCCGGCCATGCTGGTCGTGTGGCCCGACCGCGCCGCCGACGCTGCGGCCTGGGGCGGCTTCGCCTACGTCACGGTGTTCTCGATGTGGCTCGGCTTCTTCGCCTGGTATCGCGGCCTGGCCCTCGGCGGCACCATGCGGGTGAGCCAGGTCCAGCTGGTGCAGCCTTTCCTGGCCATGCTCTTCGCCGTGCCCCTGCTCGGCGAGCGGCTCGACGCGGGGACGGTCGGCTTCGCGCTGGCGGTGGTCGCAACGGTCGCCCTCGGCCGCCTCACGTCGGCAGGGACGCCGGACAGGGGCGGGAGCGCGCCCGTCGATCCTGGCCGCGCGTTTCGTGTCGGCGCCGTCGCCTCCACGGCCCGCGCCGGCTCCGGGGGCGAGCGATGACGCGTCTTGCGGCGGGCCGGCCCTGGCAGCTCGCGCGTCGCACCGCGGCCATGAACCCGTCGGCGATCCGCGAGATCCTCAAGCTCACCGAGCGGCCGGGGATCATCTCCCTCGCCGGCGGCCTGCCGTCGCCGGACAGCTTTCCGATCGAGATGCTGCGCGAGGCCAGCGCCCGCGTGCTCCGCGACACGCCGCGCGAAGCCCTGCAGTACGCGGCCAGCGAAGGCTTCGGGCCGCTGCGCGAATGGGTCGCCGAGGAACTGGGCGCGCAGGGCCTCGACGCCGATCCGGCCCAGGTTCTCATCACGACCGGATCGCAGCAGGGGCTCGACCTGGTCGGCAAGGTGCTGATCGATGCCGGCAGCGCGGTCGCCGTCGAGTCGCCCACCTACCTCGGCGCCCTGCAGGCGTTCGCGCCCTTCGAGCCGCAGTTCGTGACCGTGTCCGGCGACGACGAAGGCCCTTCGGCCGAGGCCCTGCTCGCGTCGGCCCCGGGCGCTCGCTTCTTCTACGTGCTGCCCAACTTCCAGAACCCGAGCGGCCGCTTGATCGGCGCGGCCCGGCGCGCCGAGATCGTCGCCGCGGCGCAGGCGATGGGCGTCCCCATCGTCGAGGACAACCCGTACGGCGACCTCTGGTTCGACACCCCGCCGCCGCCGCCGCTGGCTTCGCACTGGCCGCAAGGCACGGTCTACCTGGGCAGCTTCTCGAAGGTCCTCGCGCCGGGGCTGCGCCTGGGCTACGTCGTCGCGCCGCCGGCGCTCTTCGACAAGCTCGTGCAGGCCAAGCAGGCCGCCGACCTGCACACGCCGGGCTTCAACCAGCGCATCGTTCACGAGGTGGTGCGGTACGGCTTCCTGCGCAGCCACGTGCCCGCGATCCGCGCCCGCTACAGACGCCAGCGCGACGCCATGGAAGCCGCCCTCGCGGCGCACCTGCCGCGCAGCGGTGCCTCCGCGTGCCGCTGGCGCACGCCGGGTGGCGGCATGTTCTTTTGGGTCGAGCTGCCGGCAGGCGTCGACAGCGAGGCGCTGCTCGTCCGCGCCGTCGAACGTGGCGTCGCCTTCGTTCCCGGCACGTCGTTCTTCTGCGGCCCGGTACGGGGCAACACCTTGCGCCTGTCATTCGTCACCGCCCCGCCGGCCGCGATCGAGCGCGGCGTCGCCGCGCTCGGCGCCGCCTTGCGCGACATGAAGGAGTCCACCCCATGACCCGCTTCGCCTTCACCCAGGTCGACGTCTTCACCGACACCGCGCTGCGGGGCAACCCGCTCGCGGTCGTGCACGGCGCGGACGCGCTCGACAGCGATCGCATGCAGGCCTTCGCGCGCTGGACCAATCTCAGCGAGACGACGTTCCTGCTGACGCCCGCCGACCCTGCGGCCGACTACCGGGTGCGCATCTTCACGCCCGGTGGCGAGCTGCCCTTCGCCGGCCACCCGACGCTCGGCAGCTGCCACGCGTGGCTCGAGCGCGGCGGCCGCCCGAGGGCCGCGGGCACGGTGGTGCAGGAGTGCGGCGTCGGGCGGGTCCGGATCCGTCTCGATGGCGCGCGCGCCGCCTTCGCGGCGCCGCAGCTCGAGCGCGGCGAGGTCGACGCCGCCGATCGCGCCGGCGTCATCGAGGCGCTCGGCGTCTCCACCGGCAAGCTCGTCGACGCGCAATGGCTGAAGAACGGCCCGCGCTGGCTCGGGCTGCTGCTCGACTCGGCCGAGACAGTGTTGTCCATCGCGCCCGACGCGGCTCGGATGAAGCGCTTTCCCGAGGTCGGCCTCATCGGTCCGCACCCGGCCGGCAGCGCGACGGCGTTCGAGGTGCGGGGCTTCGTCAGCCACCCGAACCTGTACGAGGACCCGGTCACGGGCAGCCTCAACGCCGGCCTCGCGCAGTGGCTGATCGGCTCGGGCCGCGCGCCGGAGCGCTACATCGCCAGCCAGGGCACCCGTCTCGGCCGTGCCGGCCGCGTCCACATCGCGCGGGAAGGTGACGAGCTCTGGGTCGGCGGGCAGACGGTCTCTTGCGTGCGCGGCGACGTGGAACTCTGAGCCGCCGGGAGCGCACCGAGGCTTCAACGTCGTCGCAGGCTCCAGGCCTTCGCCATCCCGCTCCAGGCCGCCGCGCTCTGCGGATCGGTGGCCCGGACCAGCGCCAGGTAGCGGCGCACGACCACCCACATCGAGACCAGCAGGAAGGCGAGCAGGGCGCTCGCCAGCACGATCAGCGCGCGCGACGGCTTCGACTTCCAGTCCGGCGGCAAGGCGACGTCGACCTGCTGCAGCGCCGGCCCTTCCTTGGCTTCGTCGAGCTTGGCGATCTCGTACTGGCGGATCATGCTTTCGAGCAAGGTTTCCTGGATCTTCAGCTCCCGTCGCGCGCGCACGTACTCGATCGCGGCTTCCGGGATCCTGCCGACCGGCATGTCGACGGCGCTGCCGTTGGCGCCGCCTTGCGCCGACTCCATGCGGGTAGCTCGCTGCGCAGGGCACGCAGTTCCGAGTTCAGCCGGATCACGTCGGGATTCTGCGAGGTTGCCGAGCCCCGGAGCACCTTCAGCTGCACCTCGCGCTCCGAGATCTGCGCCCGCACCACTGCCGCGCCGGTGATCAGGGCTTCCGCCTGCTTGTCCAGCACGATCACCCCCGATTTCTCCTGCACCGTTCGCAGGCCCTGCTCGGCGCGGATCAGGTTTTCCTTGGTGTCCTGGAGCTGCTTCTCGAAGAAGGCGCGGCGCAGCTGCGCCTCGGAGACGGCGAGCCGGCCGAGCAGCTTGGTCACCTCGGTCTCGTGCGCGTTGGCGAGATCGGCGGCGAAGCGCGGGTCCTTGTCGTCGACCTCGACGCTGATGACGCCGCTCTTCTTGTCGGAGGCGATGCGGATGTACGACGGCAGGAGCTTCCGCAGCGCTTCGTAGGACTCGACCTCGTAGTGCTCCTGCAGCTTGAAGCGTTCGGCGAGACCGCGCTGCACGCTGTCGCTCTTCAGGAGCGCCACGTAGAGCTCGTCCGGGGACTTGGCCGTCAAGCTGCCGCCGAGGCCGCCGAGCGAGCCGAGCGAGCCGAGCGCTGCGAGCGCCGCGGCCGAGCCGCTCTGCTGCTGCGAGTTCGGTGCCAACAACGTCGTGCGGGCGGTGTAGACGGGCGGCAGCAGCAGGGCCACCACGAGCGCGACGACCGCCGCAACGACCGTGGTGCCGGCGATGAGCAGCTTGCTTTCGCCGAGCCAGGTGAGCACGTCGGCGAGGCCGATCGCGGGGCCCTCGTCGTCGCCGTCGTAAGGCGGCTGTGCCGCCGAGAGCGGCGTCGTGGAATCGGCGCTGAGCATCGTGCGACCGATCAGTTGCGGATCGAGTTGATGGCCGCGATGCCGATGCCGAAGCCGGAGAAGATCTGCGCGAAGTCCTTGAGGTTGCGGACCAGGGCGCGGCCCCAGGTCTCGAAGTCCAGCTGGTTCGGGACGATGAGCGCGTCGCCCGGTTGCAGCACCTGCGACTCGAGGCCGCCGCGGCCAAAGAAGCCGCGCCGGTCGGCGGCGCTGTTGACGGTGCCGTCGGCGCGCAGGATGAACATGTTGGACGTGTCGGCGGCCTCGTCGGCGCCGGCCAGGCGCAGGTAGTCGCCGGCGGTGCGACCGGACTTCCAGACGAAGGCGTTGCTGTTGACGACGGCGCCCGCGACCGTGACGAAGCCGGGCCGCGGCGGCACGCTGATGCGATCGCCGTTCTCGAGCGGCACGTCGGGCAGCGATGCAAGCGTCACGTCGCCCGGCTCGAGCTCGAGGGCAATGCGTCCGTTCGGTTCGATGCGCGACAGCCGGACGAGCTGCGCCTGCGTCGCCGTCGTGCTGACCGCAGCCGATGTGCTCGCGCCCGCCGCGTCATCACGCCGGTTGGCGGCGTCGCGCGCGGCCTGCACCGCTGAGAGAGCCTCTAACCGGGCGATCGCCGCAGCCAGGTTCTCGCGCTGGCGCGTCCGCGTCTCCTCGCGTGTGAATTCGAGTCCGTAGACGTAGGCCTGCCCGGTGAAACCGCCGGCCCGGGCGATCAGCCCGCGCAGGGTCTCGCCGGCCTGCAGCTGGTAGATGCCGGGGGCGTTGATCTCGCCCTCCAGCGAGACGAGCCGGGTCTGCCGCGAGACCGGCCCGCGCACGTCCTTCTGGCTGTACACGGTGACGACGTCGCCGGGAGCCAGGGCGATGTTGTTCGCCGGATCGCCTTGCAGCACCGCGCGGCCGAGATGGAACGGGATCACCTGGGTGCTCAGGTCGGGGTTGAGCCGCTCGATGGTGGCGTAGTCCCAGTTCAGCTCGTCGAACAGGGCCGCCGGCGTGCGCCGGGAACGGGCCACGGCGGCGCGGTCGGCCTCGCGCGAGCGGCGCTCGGCGCCGCTGCGCGGGATGCCCGGCGCAGATTCCATGTCGGAGCGGAACTCGCGCCGCTCGTCACTCGGCAACTGCTGGCGTGGCTGGCGCGCTTGTCGGGAGGTGCCGGCCGAGCCGTCGCGGAGGTTGTCCTCGCGCTCGGCGAGGCCCGGACGCGGCCGTTCGAAACCGCGTTCTTGATTGGCGCTCGGCCGGCGGTCGTCCTCCTCGTCCTCGATCACCTGCACGAGCAGGTTCTTGCGCCGGTAGAAGTCGGGCGTGATGAGCGCGTCGCGGTCGGGGATCAGGTCGCGGATGCGCATGCCCTCGGTGAACGGGTAGCGCAGCGGCTGGGCGACGTGGCCGCGCAGCGTCACCGCGTTGGCGAACTGCGGCGAGATCGCGAGCAGGCTCAGCACGTCGCCGTCGCGCAGCGTCTTCTGCAGGCCGGCGGTGTCGAGGCGGAAGCTCTCGACGAAGCGGGCGGCGAGCGGCTGCGCCGGGTCGATGCGCTCGAGCTGGACCCGGTTCGGATTGGCGAGCACGGGCGCGCCGCCGGCGTAGCGCAGCACCTCGCTCAGCCGCTCCTGCGCCGCCTTCAGCTCGTAGATCGCCGGGGTGTCGATGGAGCCGGTGAGGGCCACCCGCGGCCCGGCCGGCTGGAAGACGACGACGTCGCCGGCGGCGAGCTGCACGTCGCGGGACTTGTCGCCCTGGACCAGGAACTCGTAGACGTCGAGCTCGGAGATGACGCGGCCGTCGCGGCGCAGCAGGATCCTGCGCATCGACCCGCTCGGTGCCGGGCCGCCGGCGGCGACGACGGCCGAGAGCAGCGTCGCCTGGCTGGACAGGGTGATCACGCCGGGGCGGTGTGCCGGGCCGACGACGAAGACGCGCAGGCCGCGCAGCTGACCGAGCGAGACGCTCAGGTCGAAGTTCGTGTAGAGCCGGCCGATCTGCGCGCGCAGGTTGCGCTCGAGATCGGCGGCCTTGACGCCGGCGACGTTGAAGCTGCCGACCTTGGGCAGGTTGAGCATGCCGTTGCGGTCGACGGTGCTGCGGTAGTCGACGTCGATCGCGCCCCACGCGCGCAGGACGATCTCGTCGCCGGGGCCGAGCGTGTAGTCGGCCGAGACCGGCACGTTGTCGAGCGACTGGAAGGTGTCGGCCGCATCGGCGAAGAAGGGCGCGCCGAAGATCGGCAGCATGCGCCCGGTCGCGCCTTCGACGAAGCGCTGGAACTCGTTCGGCTTCGGCGGCTCGGGACGCATGGCCAGGCCGTCGGGGCCGAGGCGGCGGTCGGAAGTCGGCGCGGCGCTGCCGCGTGGGCCGGGGCCGCTCCGCGCGTCGGTTCCGGGCGAACGCTCGAAACCGTTCGGCGTGCGCACCGAAGGGGACGTGCCCGGTGCCTGCGCGCCACCGGGCACGGTGCCGGTGGCAGGCATCCGGTCGGGGTAGCCGGGCGTGCTGAAGGTGCCGGGCTGAGCCTCGCTCTGGGCACGAGCCGCGGGCGCGGCTCCCACGAGGCCGGCCAGCGCGGCCAGCATCGCGGCCACTCGGCACCGCTGGAAGAATCGCAACATCGGGTTCAGGAAAACGAGCGGAACACGGGCCGCGATCCTGTCGATCGTAGCCTTACTCCTTCTGATAGCTGTCGTGGCAGGCCTTGCACGAACCGCCCACCGGGCCCACCGCGGCCTTGATGGTGTCGATGTTGCCGGTCTTGGCGGCTGCGTTGAGCTTGACCATCTCCTCCTGCATCTTCGCCGCGGCAGCGCGGAACTTGTCCTGCTCGGTCCAGATCTTCGGCAGCGCCCTCGTCTGTCCCTTCTCGCTGCCTTCGACAAATCCGGCGAACGGCAGCTTGGAGAGGATGGTCGCCAGCTCGGCGTTGTCGGCGATCGCTTTAGCGTCGAAGGGGACACGCCCGTTGGCCATGGCCGCCACCCGGCCGAAGTGCGTGGCCATCATGGTCATGCCGGATTGGCGATAGCGAATGGCGTCCTCAGGTTTTGCGAACTGTGCTGCCACTGGCAGGGCAGTGACCGCGCCTGCGATGGCAGCGGCTACCATCAGCATCGGCATGAAAGATCGGGACATAGAGATCTCCGGGTTCGATCGGGGTGGGCGTGAACACGCCGGCAGACGCCGGAACGCTGCGCAGTGTAAGCAGGCAGGCGGCACCGCGTCAGCCCGGGAAAGCTCCCGGGCGGGCCACGCGGCATGAGCGAGCCGCAAGCGGTTCGGGTCTGGGACCTGCCCACGCGCACGTTCCACTGGATCCTGGCGGCGTGCGTGATCGCCTCCGTCGTCAGTGCCAGGATCGGCGGCAGCGCCATGGTGTGGCACTTACGGATCGGCTATGTCGTCGTCACGCTGCTCGCCTTCCGCCTGCTCTGGGGATTCGTCGGCGGCCACTGGTCGCGCTTTCGCGCCTTCGTCTACGCGCCGGCGACGAGCCTGCGCTACCTGCGTGGCCGAAGCCTCGCCCACGAGCACCATCACGTCGGCCACAACCCGGTCGGCGCCTGGTCGGTGTTAGCGCTGCTGGGCGTGCTCGCCGCGCAGGTGGGAACGGGCCTGATCGCCGACGACGAGATCTCGAACAGCGGCCCGCTGGCCCGGTTCGTCTCGACCGCGACGAGCCTGGCCGCGACGTCCTGGCACAGGCGCTACGGGCAGTGGATCGTCATCGCCTTCGTCGTCCTCCACGTCGGGGCGATTGCCTTCTACTGGTTCAGGCGCCGGCAGAATCTGGTCGGACCGATGCTGCACGGCGACAAGCTGCTGACGGAGGATGTACCCGCTTCGATCGACACTGCGACGTCGCGTGCGCTCGCTCTGGTCCTCGCGGCGGTCTGCGCCGGTGTCGTCGCCTGGCTCGTCAGCCTGGGCGGCTGAGGCCGGCCGCCTGCGCGCCGACCCGCACATGCCCGAAGACTCTTCCCGGATCGAGCTTCGCAGTGCCTCGAGCGCGGCCGACATGGCGGCTGCCGCCGATTTGTTCCGCGAGTACGAGGCCAGCCTCGAGGTCGACCTCTGCTTCCAGGACTTCGACGCCGAGGTGGCCGCCCTGCCCGGCGAGTACGCGCCGCCCGCAGGCCAGCTCGTGCTCGCCTGGGTCGACGGCGAGCTCGCCGGCTGCGG
>NZ_JANODC010000252.1:0-5091 GCF_031412495.1 Rhizobacter sp.
CACGACCTTCTTCTCCTTCTTGCGGAACATCTCCAGCATGCGCCGGGTGACGAGGAAGCCGCCGAAGACGTTCACCGCCGCCAGCGCCACCGCCAGCACGCCCATGCTCTTGCCGAGCACCGTCTCGGTGAGGGCGGCGGCCAGCATGGCGCCGACGATGACGATCGCCGAGATGGCGTTGGTCACGGCCATCAGCGGCGTGTGCAGCGCCGGCGTCACCGTCCAGACGACGTGGTAGCCGACGTAGATGGCGAGCACGAAGATGATCAGGTTGACGACGGTGGGCGAGACGAGATCCATGGCTTTTTCCTTGCTACTTGCGCTTGACTGCGCCGCCCTGCGTCATCAGGCAGGCGGCGACGATGTCGTCGTCCATCGGCACGCTGAAGGTACCGTCCTTGGCCAGGACGAGCTTCAGGAAGTCGAGCACGTTGCGGGCATAGAGGGCCGACGCGTCGGCGCCGACGAGCGCGGCCAGGTTGGTCTCGCCGACGAGGGTGACGTTGTGCTTGACGACCGTGCGGTCGGTCTCGGTCAGCGGGCAGTTGCCGCCGACGCCGTCGGGCCCGCGGCCGGCGGCGAGGTCGACGATCACCGAGCCGGCCTTCATGCTCCTGACCATGTCCTCGGTGACGAGCACCGGCGCCGGCCGGCCGGGGATCAGCGCCGTGGCGATGACGATGTCGGCGGCGGCGACGCGCCGGGCCACTTCGACCTTCTGCCGCTCGAGCCAGGACGGCGGCATCGGCCGCGCATAGCCGCCGACGCCTTCGGCCGCTTCCTTCTCCTCGGCCGTCTCGTAAGGCACCTCGATGAACTTCGCGCCCAGCGACTCGACCTGCTCCTTGACGCTCGGCCGCACGTCGCTGGCCTCGATCACCGCGCCGAGCCGCTTGGCGGTGGCGATGGCCTGCAGGCCGGCGACGCCGACGCCGAGGACGACGACGCGCGCCGCCTTCACCGTGCCGGCCGCCGTCATCAGCATCGGGAAGAAGCGCTGGTAGCGGTCGGCGGCGATGACCACCGCCTTGTACCCGGCGATGTTGGCCTGGCTCGACAGCACGTCCATGCTCTGCGCCCGCGTCGTGCGCGGCGCGGCCTCGAGGGCGAAGCTGGTCAGGCCGGCGGCGGCGAGGGCGTCGAGGCCGGCGCGGTCGAACGGGTTCAGCATGCCGACGAGGTTGGCGCCGGGCTGCATCAGGCGCAGCTCGTCGGCCACCGGCGAGCGCACCTTGAGGACGAGGTCGGCGGCGAAGGCGGCGGCGCGGTCGGCGATCTCGGCGCCGGCGGCGACGTAGGCCTCGTCGGTGACGCTGGCGGCCAGGCCGGCGCCGCTCTCGACGCGGATCGTGTGCCCTTGCGCCTTCAGCTTCTTCGCCGTCTCCGGCGTCACGGCTACGCGCGTCTCGCCGGCCACCGTCTCGCGGGGCACCCCGATCAACATCTTGTCGTCTCCTCGTGTCCCGCAGAACGGAAGGAAGCTTACAAGAAAGGTCGAGCTCTCCGGGACCCGGGGTCGCGGCGGGCAGCGCATAGCATGCCGCCATGGTCGAACGCTGGAAGCCGAACGTCACCGTCGCCTCGGTCGCCGGACGCGTCCGTGAAGGCGCCGAGCACGGCCGTGCCGGCGGACCGATCGAGTACCTGCTGATCGAGGAGGAGACGCCCGTAGGGCTGCGCCTGAACAACCCGGCCGGCCACCTGGACCCGGGCGAGTCGCCGGTCGAGGCGGCCGTGCGCGAGACGCTCGAGGAGACCGCGCGGGTCTTCGTGCCGGAGCGGTTCCTGGGCCTGTACCTGACGCGATTCGACGGCAGCGCCGCGGACCCAGGCCTCACCTACCTGCGCATCGCCTTCGCCGGCACGGTGGGCGAAGCCGACCCGGCGCGACGGCTCGACGACGGCATCGTCGGCACGCTCTGGATGACGCTCGACGAGCTGCGCGCCTGCCCGGAGCGGCACCGCAGCAGCCTGCTCCTGCGCTGCGTCGAGGACGCCGCGGCCGGCCGCTCGCTGCCGCTCGAAGCCGTCTACACCGACCCCACGGCGCACGCCCCGGCCGGCGCGCGATGAGCGGGCAGCGCGACCTGCAGCGCATCGTCGTCGGCCTGTCGGGCGGCGTCGATTCGGCCGTGACCGCGTGGCTGCTGAAGCGTGCCGGACACGAGGTGGTCGGCATCTTCATGAAGAACTGGGAAGGCGACGACGACGACGTGTACTGCTCGTCGCGGCAGGACTTCCTCGACGCGGCCAGCGTCGCCGACGTGCTCGGCGTCGAGATCGAGCACGTCAACTTCGCGGCCGAGTACGCCGACCGCGTGTTCGCCGAGTTCCTGCGCGAATACCAGGCGGGCAGGACACCCAACCCCGACGTGCTGTGCAACGCCGAGATCAAGTTCAAGGCCTTCCTCGACCACGCCGTGCGCCTCGGCGCCGAGCGCATCGCCACCGGCCACTACGCGCGGGTCCGGCAGGCCGCAAGCGGCGCCTTCGAGCTGCTCAAGGGCCTCGACGAGCAGAAGGACCAGAGCTACTTCCTGCACCGGCTCGACCAGGCGCAGCTGGCACGGACCCTCTTCCCCGTCGGCGAGCTGAAGAAGACCGAGGTGCGCCGCATCGCCGCCGAGATCGGCCTGCCGAACGCGGCCAAGAAGGATTCGACCGGCATCTGCTTCATCGGCGAGCGGCCGTTCCGCGAGTTCCTGAACCGCTACCTGGCGAACACGCCCGGCCCGATAGAGGACGACCGCGGCCGCGTCGTCGGCGAGCACGTCGGCCTGTCGTTCTACACGCTCGGCCAGCGCAAGGGCATCGGCATCGGCGGCCTGCGCGAGCACCGCGGCGCGCCGGGCGGCAGCGAGCACGCGCCCTGGTTCGTCGCCGGCAAGGACATGGCCCGCAACGTCCTGCGCATCGTCCAGGGGCACGACCATCCCGGGCTGCTGTCGCGGCGCCTGAGCGCGAGCGACGCGAGCTGGATCGCCGGGAGCGCGCCGCCGACGGGCCCGGGCCGCGCCGCGAAGACGCGCTATCGGCAGGCCGACGCGCCCTGCGACGTCGTCGCCGCCGACGCCGGCCGGCTCGAGCTCGCCTTCGCCGAGCCGCAGTGGGCGGTGACGCCGGGGCAGTCGGCGGTCGTCTACGACGGCGAGCGCTGCCTGGGCGGCGCGATCATCGATGCGTCGGACGGGCGGGCATGACAAGCGCAGCCCGCCGCGCTATGTTCCCAACCCCGTCCCGGCAGAGCCCACCATGCGCACGACCGCCAGCCTCCTCCTCCTCGTTCCGCTGTACGCGATGCCCATGCTGGCGCAGGCCAACTGCTATTCCATGTTCGACTCGCAGAACCACCTGAGCTTCCAGTCGACGGTCTCGCCGGTGGACCTGTCGATGCGCATCTCCGACGCCATGGCGCAGCGCTACCCGGGCCGGCATCTGATAATCACGCCCGACATCACCGACTGCCGCGAGGTCCGCGCCTCGACCGAGCCGGTGCGTCCGCGGGCCTTGCCCGGACAGCCGACGCCCATGCTGACCAACATCGGCCCCGACGACGGCACCGGCCGCGACGGGACGCCGGCGTCGCGCCGGGCCCGGGCGCGCCGCTAGGCCCGATCAGGTCTGCCCTGAACGCGGCGCTTACGGGCGCCGGCCCCGTTGGTGCGCGGCAGCGCCGTGGCCGCGAAGTCCGCATACTCGGAAGCCCGACTTGGCAGCCCGCGTGCCTCTTGCGAACGACGACCATGTACCAGCCGGCCCACTTCAGCGAATCGCGTCCCGAGGTCCTGCAGGCGCTGGTGCGCTCCCATCCCTTCGGCATCCTCGTCACGCAGGACGGCGACGGGGAGCTGAGCGCCAACGGCGTGCCCTTCGTGCTCGACACCGACCCGGCCGGCGGCCCCGGCATCCTGCGCGCCCACGTCGCCCGGGCCAACCCGCTCTGGCAGGCGGCTCGCGCCGACCGCGACGCGCTGGTCGTCTTCCAGGGACCGCAGGCCTACGTCTCGCCGTCCTGGTACCCGGCCAAGGCCGAGCACGGCAAGGTCGTGCCGACCTGGAACTACGTGATGGTGCAGGCGCGCGGGCGCCTGCGCGCGATCGAGGACCCGGCCTGGCTGCACGCCTTCGTCACCCGGCTCACCGAGCGGCACGAGCAGCCGCGGGCCGAGCCGTGGGCGGTGAGCGACGCGCCGGCCGACTACGTCGCCTCGATGCTCAAGGCCATCGTCGGCCTGGAGATGGTCGTCGCCGCGCTGAGCGGCAAGTGGAAGGTGACGCAGAACCGGTCTGCCGCCGATCGCGACGGCGTGGCGGGCGCCCTCGTCGACGAGGTCGGCAGCGACGAGGCGCGAGCGCTCGCGCGCCAGGTGGCGAGCCCCGGCGCCGTGGAGTGAACGGCCGCGGCGCGGCGCGGGATCGCAGCTTGCCGCCGGGGAGCGTGCGCATCGCTCGTTTCCTGGGCGCGGCATCGCGCGCCGCGCCGGTCGCTGCCCTTCTGCTCGCCTCGACACTCGGCGCTACGGCCGGGGCGGCGCCGTTCGAGGACACGATGGCTCAGCGCGTCCTCGCCTGCACCGGCTGCCATGGCGCCCAGGGCCGCGCCGCGCCCGACGGCTACTACCCGCGCATCGCCGGCAAGCCGGCTGGCTACCTCTTCAACCAGCTCGTCAACTTCCGCGACGGGCGCCGGCACTACGAGCTGATGGCCGGCCTGCTCGCGCCGCTCGGCGACGCCTACCTGCGCGAGATGGCCGACCACTTCGCGTCGCTCGACCTGCCGTACCCGCCGCCGGCACCGCCCGCCGGGACGCCGGCCGGGCGCAGCGTCGGCGAGCGGCTGGTCCGGGTCGGCGACGCGGCGCGCGGCCTGCCGGCGTGCAACGACTGCCATGGCGCAGCGATGACCGGCCGGCCGCCCTTCATTCCCGGCCTGCTCGGCCTGTCGCGCGACTACCTCAACGCCCAGCTCGGTGCCTGGAAGAACGGCAAGCGCCGCGCGCACGCGCCCGATTGCATGGCCGTCGTCGTCGCGCGGCTCGCCGGCGAGGAGATCAGCGCGCTCTCGTCGTACCTGGCGAGCCTGCCGGTGCC
>NZ_JANODC010000253.1:0-2781 GCF_031412495.1 Rhizobacter sp.
GTGCGGCCAGGGTCTCGCGCGGTGGCAGCGTGCCGTGCTTCATGGCGACGACGATGGTGTTGCCCTCGCGGGTCGGCCGCAGGCTGGCGACCGCACCATCGCCGAAGGCCTGCGCGATGCGCGCCGCGCTGCGCTCGAAGCTGGCGTCGCGGCCGAACAGGTTGACGGTCATCAGCCCGCCGTCGGCGACCAGGGCATGGCAATCGCGATAGAACGCCTGGCTATCGAGGACCGGGCTGGCCGCCTCGTGGTCGTACAGATCGACGGCCAGCACGTCGGCACTGCCGCGGCGCTGCGGGTCGGCGACAAACGCCCCGGCATCGAGGGTCAGCACCTCCAGATCCGGCGCGTCGTGCGGCAGGCGGAACCAGGCCCGGCAGGCCGCGACCACTTGCGGGTTGATCTCGACTGCGGTCGTCTGCATGCCGAGCGCGAGGCAGAGGCGGGTGATCGCCGCCGCTCCGAGGCCCAGCTGCACGGCCCGCGCATTCGCGAACTGGCCCTCTTCGCGAAACAGCAGCCAGACCATCATCCGCTGCACGTACTCGAGCTCGATGACGAGCGGCTCGTCGATGCGCATGGCGCCCTGGATCCAGGGCGTGTCGAGGTGCAGGTAGCGGATGCCGCGCGACTCGGAGATGGTCACTTCGGGCAGCTCGGCTGCGCGGCCGGTGCGGGTCATTTCGGGCCGAGCCGCGACATCCTGGGCAGGCTGGCTTCGGCATTGGCCGAGGTCGCCCGGGCGAGCACGCCGACGTCCAGGCCGCGCAGGGCGGCCAAGCGCGTGCCGATCGCCGGCAGCTCGGCGGACTCGTTGCGCATCGCCGCGCCGGCCGCCCGGGCCTCGGCCGTGCGGTAGAGCCATTGCGGCGGGATGTCCGGCGAGTCGGTCTCCATGACGATGGCCTCGAGCGGCACCGCCGCCGCGACGCGACGGATGCGCAGGGCGCGCTCGAAGGTCAGCGCACCGCCGAAGCCGAGCCGAAAGCCGAGCTCCATGAAGGCGTTCGCCTGCTGTTCGCTGCCGTTGAAGGCGTGGGCGATGCCGGCGCGGACGCGGCTGGCGCGCAGGTGCTTCAGGACGACGTCCACCGAGCGGCGGACGTGCAGCAGCACCGGCAGATCGAACTCGGCCGCCAGCCTCAGCTGGGCGGCCAGGAAGGCGGCTTGGCGCTCCCGGTCGAGCCCCGGGATGAAGTGGTCGAGGCCGATCTCGCCGACGGCCACCAGGTGCGGATCGCCGGCGTGGGCTACAAGCGCATCGCGCAGCAGCAACAGGTCGGCGTCGCGCGCCGCATCGGTGCACATCGGATGGATGCCGAGGGCATAGGCGAGGCCGTGCGCGTGCGCCAGGTCGCGGACGCGCGAGAAATTGCCCGCGTCGACGGCGGGGAGAACGATCTGGCCGACACCGGCGGCGCGGGCGCGGGCGACGACGGCGTCGCGGTCGCCGTCGAACTCGGCCGCGTCGAGGTGGCAGTGAGTGTCGATCCACACCCTCGGCATGATGCCTGCTTGTTTTGCCCGACCCGCGGCCGGGACAGGTCGCGGGCGCCGTGCTACCGTTGCATCGACAGGGTGCCTACATGAAACGTGTTCCGCTCTACAGCCGTTCGCGGCGACCTGAAGACGAGCCGGCGCCGCCGCCGCAAGAGCTCGAGGACGGCGCCTCGCCTCCACCCGGTGCGGCCGACGGCAAGCGATCGCGGACGCGCCAGACCCTGCTTCGCAACGAGCGCCGCCTCTGGGGCCTGGCCATGCTCGGGCTGCTGCTGGGCTTCTGGCTGCTCAACCCGGCGCTCACGCCGAAGGCGCCCCTTACGATGGAGCAGATCGACGCCGGCATGCGCAAGTCGATCGAGGAAAAGCCGCTCGTCTCGCCGGCCTCCCGCGCCTACGACGCCATCATTCCCTCGGTGGTGCGCGTCATCGGCCTGATGACCGAGGGAGACGACGGCAACGACGACAAGGAGAACGCCAGCGTCGAGCGCGGCGTCGGCAGCGGCGTCGTGATCATCGACAACGGCACCATCCTGACCAATCTTCATGTCGTCAGCGGCGCCAAGCGGATCCGGGTCACCTTCTCGAACGGCTCCGAATCCGATGCCGTGATCCTCAACACGCAGCCGGAGAACGACCTCGCCGTGCTGCGCGCCCGGACCATTCCCGACGACCTCGAAGCGGCGACCATGCGCTCGACCGCCGACCTGGCGTCCGGCGACCAGGTGATCGCGGTCGGCTTTCCGTTCGGCATCGGCCCATCGGTCTCGTCGGGCATCGTCTCGGGTCTGAAGCGCCAGTTCCGCTCGCCCGACGGGCAGCAGATGCTGAGCAACCTGATCCAGTTCGACGCCGCCGCCAACCCGGGAAACTCCGGCGGGCCGCTGGTGACGATGGACGGCGAGGTTGTCGGCATCGTCACCGCCATCCTCAACCCGAACCGGCAGCGCGTCTTCATCGGCATCGGCTTCGCGGTGCCGATCGAGAACGCCGCTTCCGCGGCCGGCCTGCCTCCTTTCTGACGCCCCTCGACCCGACTGCGCACACACCGATGACCGACACCAAGACCATCTCCAGCGAAGCCGCCAACCTGATGGAGCGGGTGCTCTACGAGGTCAAGCGCGTCGTCGTCGGCCAGGACCACTTCCTCGAGCGGGTGATGGTCGCGGTTCTCGCGCAGGGTCACCTGCTGGTGGAAGGCGTGCCCGGGCTGGCCAAGACGCTCACCGTCAAGACACTGGCGCAGACCCTGCGCGGCACCTTCAAGCGGATCCAGTTCAC
>NZ_JANODC010000254.1:0-9675 GCF_031412495.1 Rhizobacter sp.
CGGCCGGCCGCCGGGTGTCATCCCGGCTGCCCGGTCCAGCGGCGCCACTGCGGCAGGGTCGCGTGGTCGGTGAGGTCGACATGCAGCAGCGTGATCGAGATCTCGCCATGGCTGGTGGCGTGGAAGTCGGTGCCGGGGCCGGCCTCGCGGGCGTCGCCGGCCGGGCCGATCCAGTAGAGCGGCTCGCCGCGCGGGCTCATCTGCCGGATGATGGGCTCGCTCGCGTGCCGGCGCCCGAGCCTCGTGACGCGTCGGGGCAGGACGTCGGCATCGGGCCGGTTCGGGATGTTGACGTTGAGCAGATAGTTCGGCGCCTGCGGCGGCCCGCGCAGGACGTGCTCGATCACGCTGCGGGCAAGGCGCCCCGCCGCGTCCAGGTGTGCCCAGCCCTTGTCGACCTGCGAGAAGGCGATCGCGGGGATGCCGAACAGGTAACCCTCCATGGCTGCGGCGACGGTGCCGGAGTAGAGCGTGTCCTCGCCCATGTTCGCGCCCTGGTTGATGCCCGACACGACCAGGTCGGGCCGCTTGTCGAGCAGCCCCGAAAGCGCGAGGTGGACGCAGTCGGACGGCGTGCCGTTGATGTAGAGGTGGCCATTGGCCGCCGTGTACACGCTGAGGCCGCGGTTGAGGGTCAGCGAGTTGGACGTGCCGCTGGCGTTTTGCTCCGGCGCGACGACGTCGAGGTCGCCGAGCCCCTCGCAGGCCTTCACCAGCATCGCCAGCCCGGGCGCCAGGTAGCCGTCGTCGTTGGCAATCAGGATTCGCATGAGCGGGATTGTAGGAGTCGTGCCCCGCACGACCTCGTCTCGGCGGGGCCTGCGTATGATCATTCACGCTCGTCCGCATCGATGCAGGACGAGCTCCGATCGAAAGGCTCCGTCATGCACGCTTGGCTCTGCGAGAACCCCACCGGTGTCGAGGCACTGCAATGGAAGGAGCTGCCGACGCCCGAGCCGAAGGCCGGCGAGGTGCGCGTGGCCATCCGCGCCGCGAGCCTCAACTTCCCGGACCTGCTGATCGTCCAGAACAAGTACCAGATGAAGCCGGCCCTGCCCTTCGTGCCCGGCTCCGAGTACGCCGGGGTGGTCGACGCCGTCGGCGACGGGGTGGCCCACCTCAAGGCGGGCGACGCCGTCGCCGCCTTTGCCGGGACCGGCGGCTTCGGCACGCATGCCGTCGTCAACGCCAACCTCGTCATGCCGCTGCCGAAGGGGTTCGCCTTCGACGATGCCGCGGCCTTCGTCCTGACCTACGGGACGACGCACCATGCCCTCGTCGATCGCGCTGCGCTGAAGGCGGGCGAGACTTTGCTCGTGCTCGGCGCCGCCGGCGGCGTCGGCACCGCCGCCATCCAGCTCGGCAAGGTCCTGGGCGCTCGCGTCATCGCTGCGGCATCCACCGACGCCAAGTGCGACCTGTGCCGGGAGATCGGCGCCGACGCGACGATCAACTACGCCAGCGGCGACGTGCGCGCAGAGATCAAGAGGCTCACCGACGGCAGGGGCCCGGACGTCGTCTACGACCCGGTCGGCGGCGACCTGGCCGAGCCGGTGTTCCGCTCCATCGCCTGGCGCGGCCGTTACCTGGTCGTCGGCTTCGCGCAGGGCGGCATCCCTGCCCTGCCGCTCAACCTCGCCTTGCTCAAGGGCGCGTCCATCGTCGGCGTCTTCTGGGGCGAGTTCGCGCGGCGCGAGCCGGCCGCCCATGCGCGCGCGCTCGCGCAGCTCGCCGGCTGGTACGGGGAAGGCAAGGTGAAGCCGGTCATCGATGCACGCCTGCCCATGCACGAGCTCCCGGCCGCGTACGCGCGCATGGGCAGCCGCCAGGTCCGTGGCAAGCTCGTGATGACGAACGGTTGAGCAGCCGCCGCCCGTCGCAGCGCGGTGGCAATACCGCACGTCGGATCGCCTGCGCCCGGCGAGCGGTCGAGGGCCGACGAAGGGCCTCTTATAGGCTGGCGGCCGTGACCCCTTGCACTGCGGCCCTGCGATGAATACTGAACCGATGCGCCTCGACACGGCTGGCGCGACCTTCCCCTATGTCTACGAGACGAGCGAATGGCTGCACCGTTGCGCCAGGCGCATCCTCGAGCTGGATCCGGAACTGGACCCCATTGCGGCCATGCACGTCGTCGACGGCATGGCCATGAGCTCGCGCTGGCGACTCATGCTGCCCGAGGCGGTGGCCGAAGCGCTGTATGTCGATTGCAGGTTCGGCGGGCCGGTGGCCTTCGGCTCGCGCCAGGACCGCGGCGGCGGGGACAAAGCGTGAAGCGTTACCGCAGGGTTACGTCCTGGGGGGCGGCTGGTCGACAAAGTCACGGCGCGCGTCCACACGCGCGCACGGCGCCGCGGCACAGTCACGAACGCGATCCCGCGACAGCCTGGAGCAGGCCCATGAACAGAACCGCCGCAACATTCTTGTGTCTCGCTCTCGCTTCGGCAGTGTTCGCGAGCGCACCGGACTCGCCCGTTCGGGCGGAGAAGCAGACGACGGCGGTCGCGCCGGCAGTCGCTGCGGTCGCCAAGGCAGGAAAGGCCGACAGGGTCGCGGCGAAGGGCAGCGCCGCCGCGGCACCCGAAACCTTCCGCGACCCCTACGCGACGCCACTCCTGCTCAACGCCAAGCCGTTGATGACAGGACGTCCGTGAAGATCGCCTGCACGGCCGCCTCGGTGCTCGCGCTGGGGTGCGGCATCGCGAGCGCCGCCGATGTGCTCGTGCCGGCGCACCGCACGCGCGACGGCAGCTACGTGCCGGCCAACGTCGCACCAAACTCTTCCGGCTCCTACCTCGCCCGCCGCCCGGGCAAAGGGACCACTGCCCGCTCGCTCAACCAGCGCGCGGCGAAGCCTGGCCTCGTGCCGCCGCTGCTGGCCGACGCGCAGCCGATCCGCAAGTAGACGCGGCGAGCGGGTCCAACAGAAACGGCCCGGAAGGGCCGCTGGCTGCGAGCGTGGGGTGGCTGGCGGAGCGCAACGAAGGTCCAGCGCGGATGGTACTGGATGGAATTACAGTTACTACGCTAGTCTGGCTGCTGAAGTGTCGGGCTTCTGCCGTGCCTCTGACCCGTTCGCGCCTTGGATCGGACCGCGCCAGCCCGGACTACTTCGATGGACACATGCCGTTGCCGCAGATGGGCGCGGACCACTCCGTTGACGCAGTCAGATGCTTGGCCATGTCCGGGGAATCGCCTAGGTCAGGGGCGCCTGACCGGTACGAAACACGTCCGGAGTGGTGTCCTCCTCTTCGCTGCCCCGCAGTGTCTTGCTGCCCTCGATCCGCTCTGCCTCAGGAAGACTCGAAGCTTCTTCTTCGGTGAGCGTCTTCTCTGATACGCAGACCTGCCCGGTGGCGGAGTCTCGATAGCTCCAGTACCAGCACTCCACAGCCCGCGTTGGAGCCTCGTCGGGTGGATTGGGTTTCGCGAGCGTGCCCAGACGCTGCTGCGTGCTTGCTGTGAGCTTGTAAAGCCCGATGGCGGGATCGATGGGTTCGAACCAGAGGTGGCCGTCGCGCGACCGTGCGAAGTTAACCTCGTCCGCACTGAGCAGGACGTGCCCCGCGTTGTCGGCCCGCAGCCTCACGAAAGTGAGCCAGTCGGGCGGAAGATTTGATCGAGCCATTGCGTTTGACCGGCCGCCATCTCCGGCTGGGCGAGATCGTCTTACATCCGCCCTTACATCGCGCCTCGACTGAGCCCGATTAGCATCCGCTCACGCGATGAGCAAGTGGCTATGTGGGGTGGCTGATGGGGCTCGAACCCACGACAACAGGAATCACAATCCTGGACTCTACCAACTGAGCTACAGCCACCGCCGAAGCTGGAATTATAGCGACGCCCCTCAGCGCGGCTCGCTCGCTGCGGCCTCCCGCGACACCACGGCCTTGTCGTTGATCGACACCTTGTAGCGCGACTTCAAGGCAGCGTAATAGGCCTGCGCTTCGGCGTCCGCCCAGACTTGCGCGTACTGCGCCTTCGCCTTCTCCGGATCGGCAACGCTCGGGTCCCGACCCCAGATCCGGGTGATCTTGGCCAGCGCGTAGCCCTGGTCGCCCAGCTCCAGGCCGACAAAGGCCGGCAGCGCCGCCACCGGCGCCTTCAGGACGGCCTCGAGCAGGGGCGGCGGCAGGTCCCTGGGCTGGGCCCGCGAGACGACCTGCGTCGCCTCGGAGAGCGTCGTTACCGGGGCGGCCCGCGCCGCTGCCAGGCGCTCGGTGCCGAGCTTCTTCGCCGTTGCTACCGCCTGCCGCAGGGCCAGCTGCTGGCGGACCTTGTCCTTCACCTGGGCCAGCGGCAGCTGCTGCGCCGGAACGTGCTGCACGACGCGCCCGGCGACCAGCTGGTTGGCGCCGATATCGATCGCCTTGGTGTTGCGCTTGTCGCGAATCACCTCGCCCGTGAAGAACGCCTCGAGGAACTTGGGATTGGCGAGTGGCCCCTGCGCGTTCGCGGCCGGTGTGCGCGTGACGTGCTGGGCGGTGCGGACCTCGAGCTTCCACTTGTCGGCCGCCGGCTTGAGGCTGTCGGCCTGTTCGTAGACCGTGTCGCCGAACTCGACGGCGGCATCGGCAAAGCGCTTCTGGGCAAGCTGGTCCCGCACCTCGGCTTCGAGCTCGGCCCGCACCGACTCGAAGCTGCGCTTCTCGCCGCCACGCGCACCCGTCACCTGGATGATGTGGAAGCCGAAGCTGCTCTCGACCACGCTGCTGATCTCGCCCGGCTTCAGGTCGAATGCCGCATCGAGGCCTTCGATGGCGCCTCGTGCAAAGAAGTCGAGGTCACCCCCCTTGACCGCGGATCCCTCGTCCTGGGAGTTCTTTCGCGCCACGTCGGCGAACGATGTGGGACTCTTGCGCACCTCGGCGAGCAAGGCCTCGGCCTTGGCCCGCGCCTGGTCGCGCTCGGCCTTAGGAGCGCCCTTGTCGGCGGCGATCAGGATGTGGCTCGCGCGCCGCTCCTCGGCGGCGGTGTAGCGCTTCTCGTTCTGCGCATAGTGCTTGCGCAGCTCGTCTTCGGAGATCGCCACCCCTTTCCTCAGGGCCTCGAGGTCGAGCACGACGTACTCGACCGTCGCTTCTTCGTCGGCCCGGAACTGCACTGCATTCGCGGGGTCCTTGTAGAAGGCCTCGATCTCGGCATCCGTCGGCTGCGCCTTGGCGAGCTGGTCCTTGGTGTCGAAACGCTGCACCTGGATCTCCCGCTGCTGGTACATGGCGTCGAGTGCCGCCGATGCCGCTGCAGCCGGCGCCAGCACGGATTCGGCGACGGCCTGCTGCACCTGCCGTCGGGAGAGATCCTGGCGCAGCCGCTCGGCAAAAGCCTCCGACGACATGCCGATCGATGCGAGCACGTCCCTGTTGACGCTGCCGTCCGGGTTGCGCAGCTGGGCGAACTCCGGGTCGCTCTTGAACAGCTGCTCGAGCCGCTCGTCGGTGGTCACCAGGTGAAGCTTGTCGGCAGCGACGAGCATGAGCCGCTCGCGGATCAGATTCTCGAGCGCGAGGCCGCGCATCTCCGGAGTGTCGAAGAGCTTGGCGTCGATGTTCGGCATCTGCTGGCGCGCCCTTTCGACACGCTCACGCAGCGAGCTCTCGAGCTCCACGTTCGTGATCTTGTGCCCTGCCACTTCGGCGACGACCTGCTGTTCGGCGTTGCCGAAGCCGCTGTAGCCCTGGACGCCGAAGAACACGAACGACGGGAAGATCAGCAGCACGAGGATGAACTGCAGGGCGCGCGTGTGGCTGCGAAGGAATTCGAACATGGAGGCCCGGATGGAGAAAAGGCGAACCAAGGTTCGCCTTTCGTTCGAGGGAGAGGAATTCTAGCCGAGCACGGCTTGCCGCAGCCCGCTGCGAACAGGAGATTGGTGGGTGCTGAGGGGTTCGAACCCCCGACCTACGCCTTGTAAGGGCGCCGCTCTACCGGCTGAGCTAAGCACCCGCAAACCGCCGGTGCTCCGGCGGCGCAGGGAATCAGTTGAGCGCGTCCTTCAGGGCCTTGCCAGGACGGAACTTGGGGATCTTCGCCGCCTTGATCCTGATCGCGGCGCCCGTTCGCGGATTGCGCCCGGCGCGAGCGGCCCTCTTGCCGACACTGAACGTTCCGAAGCCGACGAGCGAGACCGTGTTGTTCTTCTTCAGGCTTGTCTTCACGCCCCCGAGCACCGCCTCGAGGGCGCGCGACGCCGCTGCCTTCGAGATGTCGGCCTGTGTAGCGATGTGCTCGATCAATTCCATCTTGTTCACGAATGGGTCCCCCTCAGGAAGCGCTGGCTCTGCATGGATTCGGGTGTGGTCCGCGCGGCAGAACGCACGCGCCGGGGCGAAACGATTACAGCGTCGGCCCCCAGCAGTGTCAAGCAGGGTTGCCGCCCCTGTTCGCGCCGTGCATCGGTATTTACTTGGCGCGACATGGATTCCGTTCTTGACAAGACTGCCCGACTCGCCTCGTGCGGATCGAGCGGCGCAGCGGGCTCAGGGGCGAAGCGCGTCGGCGATGGCGCGGCCCAGGTCCTCGGTCGATGCCGTGCCGCCGAGGTCGCGGGTTCGCGGACCGCCCGCACCGGGGTCGAGCACGCTCTCGATGGCGCGGATCACGGCATCGTGCGCGTCCCGGTATCCGAGAAAATCGAGCATCAGCGCTGCCGACCAGATCTGCCCGATCGGATTGGCGACGCCGCGGCCGGCGATGTCCGGAGCCGATCCGTGCACCGGTTCGAACAGCGACGGATGCTCGCGCGTCGGGTTGAGGTTGGCCGAGGGCGCGATGCCGATGGTCCCGGTGCATGCCGGCCCGAGGTCGCTGAGGATGTCCCCGAACAGGTTGCTGGCGACGACGGTGTCGAACGCCTGCGGCCGTTGCACGAAGTGCGCCGCCAGGATGTCGATGTGGAACCGGTCGACCCGCACATCCGGAAAGCCGGCGGCCATCGCATCGACTCGTTCGTCCCAGTAAGGCATCGTGATGGCGATGCCGTTCGACTTCGTCGCCGACGTGAGGTGCTTCTTCGGCCGCGACTGCGCCAGCTCGAACGCGTATTTCAGGACCCGGTCGACGCCGACGCGCGACATCACCGTCTCCTGGACGACCACCTCGCGGTCGGTGCCCTCGAACATGCGTCCGCCGATGCTCGAGTACTCGCCTTCGGTGTTCTCGCGCACGATCATCATGTCGATGTCGCCCGGCGCGAGGCCCGCGAGCGGCGAGCGCACGCCCGGCATCAGGCGTGCCGGGCGCAGGTTCACGTAGAGGTCGAACTCGCGCCTGAACTTGAGCAGCGATCCCCACAGCGAGACGTGGTCCGGCATCTTCTCCGGCCAGCCGACGGCGCCGAAGAGGATGGCGTCGTGACCGCCGATCTGCTCCTTCCAGTCTGCCGGCATCATGCTGCCGTGCCGCTCGAAGTACGGCCACGAGGCGAAGTCGAAATGGTCGAACGCGAGGGCGATGCCGAACCGCCCGGCCGCGGCCTCGAGGACCCGCAGGCCCTCGGGCATGACCTCGGTTCCGATGCCGTCGCCCGGGATCACGGCGATGCGATGTGTCTTGCTCATGGCGGGATTTCCTTCGCTGCGATGTCGCGCCGCGGGCGCACGACGATGGCGACGCCGGCGACCGTCAGGGCCATGCCGAGCATCATCAGGGGGGTGAACGACTCGCCGAACATCGCCCACGCCATCAGCGCGGTGCAGGGCGGAACGAGGTAGAGCAGGCTGGTCACGGCGGTGGCCTCGCCGCGCTGGATGAGCAGGTACAGCAGCGAGCTGCCGCCGAGCGTCAGGGCACCGACGGACCAGGCCATGGCGACGACGAGGTCCGGGTGCCATTGGATCGAGCCCGGTTCGAGCAGGGCGAACGGCAGGCACACGGCGATGCCTGCCAGCATCTGCACCGCGCTGGCGGAGCGGACGTCGCAGGGCGCGACGAAGCGCTTCTGGTACAGCGTGCCGATGGTGATGCTGAGCAGCGCCACCGTCGCCATGGCCAGGTTGGCTGCCGATACTTCACCGACGCCCAGCTTGCCCCAGACGACGAGCGCCAGCCCGACGAAGCCGAGGAGCAGGCCGAGCCAGCGCCGTTGCGATACCGCAGCGGCGCCGGCCGCGCCGGGGCCCTGCGAAATCCAGAGGGCGGTCAGCACCGGCTGCAGGCCGACCAGCAGGGCGACCGTGCCGGCCCCGAGCCCGTGCCGGATCGCCGCCCAGACGCCGCCGAGGTAGCCGGCCTGCATGAAGGCGCCGGTGACGAGCAGGTGCCCCCACTGCTGCCGGCCCGAAGGCCAGGCGGCGCGGACCAGGGCGATCCAGATGGCGAAGCAGACGGCCGAGAGCCCGAAGCGGACGACGAGGAAGCTGAACGTCGGCGAGTGCGGCATCGCCAGCCGGGCGACGACGAAGCCGGTGGACCAGATGAGCACGAACACCCACGGCATGGCCCGGACGAGCGTCTCGCGCCGTGCACCCGCCGTCCCGGCACTAGCGGACACGGGCGCGGATTTCCGGCAAGGCCTTCTGCAGGTAGTAGACCATCGACCAGATCGTCAGCACGGCCGACGCGATGATGAGCACGGTGCCCCAGAAGGCGGTGTCGATCAGCCCGAACAGGCGGCCGTGGTACAGCAGGAAGGGAATCGCGACCATCTGCACGACCGTCTTCACCTTGCCGAGCATGTGCACCGCGACGCTGCGCGACGCGCCGATCTGCGCCATCCACTCGCGCAGCGCGGAGATCGCGATCTCGCGGCCGATGATCACCAGCGCGATCAGCGCATCAAGCCGGCCCAGGTGGACGAGCACGAGCAGCGCCGCCGTGACGAGGAACTTGTCGGCGACCGGGTCCAGGAAGGCGCCGAACGACGACGTGAGGTTGAGCTTGCGGGCCAGGTAGCCGTCGAGCCAGTCGGTCAGGGCGAACAGGATGAACAGCGTCGTGCTGAGGATGTTCTGCGTCTCGACCGGCAGACTCGTGTAGTACACGCCGACGACGAGCGGGATCGCGACGATGCGGGCCCAGGTCAGCAGCGTCGGGAGGTTGAAGAACATCCGCGGATTGTGCCCACGGTCGGGCGCGGCCCGGGGCGCGGGGGCTAGTCCGGTTCGGCGGCATCCGCCGCGACGGCTACTCGTCCAGCACCCGCGGCTTGAACTTGCGGTCGTCGTCGAAGAGGAAGGTCTCGACGAACTTCCACGGCCGCGGCAGGTGCGAGACGTCGCCGTACGGCGCCGCGCGGTGGATGGCATCGGTGGCGATGCGCAAGGTGTCCTTGGCCTGGCGGGGCTCGCGGAGGGTCACGATCCGGCGCACGCTGCCGTCGCGGTTCAGCTCCACCTCGAGGACCGGAATCGCCAGGAGCTGGTCGGGAACCTTGCCCATATAGGTGATGCCCGGGTTCGCGGCGACGAGGCGCAGCGCCGCCTGCCGGCGCACCTCGCCCCAGTTGCGCATGGTGGCCGGTGCGGCGAGCCGGCCGGTCTCGGGCGTGGCCGCCGCGACGACAGCCGGCGGCGCGGCCGGAGCATCGCGAGCGGCCGCGACCGGCGCCGGCGCCCGCCGCGACGCCGTCTCGCCGGGAGCGGACGAATCCGACGAAGGTGCCGAGCAGGCGGCGAAGAGGACGCTGCAAAGCACGGCAGCGCGGCGGCCGGCGATCGGGTCAATGCAAGGCACGGT
>NZ_JANODC010000255.1:0-4563 GCF_031412495.1 Rhizobacter sp.
GCTGCTGAAGACCCCGAACCTCGGCCGCAAGTCGCTGAACGAGATCAAGGAAGTGCTGGCTTCGCGCGGCCTGACGCTTGGCGCACGCCTCGAGAACTGGCCGCCCCAGGGCCTGGACAAGCGTTAACTCGCGAACGGTAAAAGCGGCCTCAAGGCCGTCAACGGGATGGCCTCCGGGGCCATCCGGTGCACCCGCCAGTACCTGACACGGCCGGCGGTTCATAACAGGAAAGGAAAGCACCATGCGTCACGGACACGGACTCCGCAAACTCAACCGCACCTCGGAGCACCGCCTGGCGATGCTGCGCAACATGTGCGTCTCGCTGCTCCGGCACGAGGCCATCAAGACGACGTTGCCGAAGGCCAAGGAGCTGCGCCGCGTGGTGGAGCCGCTCATCACGCTGGCCAAGGAGCCGACGCTCGCCAACCGGCGCCTGGCCTTCGATCGCACGCGTGACCGCGCCATCGTCAGCAAGCTCTTCAACGAGCTCGGCCCGCGCTACCAGGCGCGCCCGGGCGGCTACACGCGCATCCTGAAGATGGGCTTTCGCGTCGGCGACAACGCGCCGATGGCGTTCGTGGAGCTGGTCGACCGGCCGGCGCCGGTGGAGCCGGTGGCCGCCGACACCGACGCCTGACCCGGCGAACCGCGGGGCGGGCATGGCCGAGCCGCTCCTCCGGATCGCCCACCTGACGAAGAAGTACGGCGGCACCACAGTCGTCGACGACCTGTCGCTCGAGATCATGCCGGGCGAGTGTCTGGGCGTGATCGGGCCGAACGGCGCCGGCAAGACGACCACGATCCGCATCTGCCTGGGCCTCACGGGGCCCGACTCGGGCGAGATCCGGGCCTTCGGCATGCCGCTGCCGGCGCGGGTCCGCGATGCCAAGAAGCGGATCGGCGTCGTCACCCAGTTCGACAGCCTCGACCCCGACTTCACCTGCGCCGAGAACCTGCGCGTGTACGGCGCCTACTTCGGCCTGCCGCGAGCGGTGATCGACGAGCGCGTGCCGAAGCTGCTCGCCTTCGCCGCCCTGCAGGGCAAGGCGAGCGCCAGGCCGGGCGAGCTCTCCGGCGGCATGTAGCGGCGCCTGTCGCTGGGCCGCGCCCTCATCAACGACCCCGACCTGCTGCTCCTCGACGAGCCGACGACGGGGCTGGACCCGCAGGCTCGGCACCTGATGTGGGAGCGCCTCGGCACCCTGTTGCAGCAAGGCAAGTCGATCCTGCTCACGACCCACTTCATGGACGAGGCGGAGCGCCTGTGTGACCGGCTGCTGGTGCTCGACCACGGCCGCAAGATCGCCGAGGGCACGCCGCGCGGTCTGATCGCCGAGCACTTGGAGAGCGACGTCGTCGAGGTCTACGGCGACGGCGCCGCGGCAGCCGCGAAGGCCCACGGGCACCTCGCGCAGCGGCTCGAGACCAGCGGCGAGACCGTCTTCTTCTACCTGCGCGACGCGAAGCCGCTGCTCGACGCTCTGGCCTCCGACCATCGGATCCGCACCCTGCATCGCCCGGCCAACCTCGAGGACCTGTTCCTGAAGATGACCGGCCGGCAGATCCGCGACGACGGCTGACCACCATGATCGTGTCGCACTACGCCGCCCCCCAGGTCACGAGCCGCTTCTGGCCGGTGGTGATGCGCAACCTGCTGGTCTGGAAGAAGCTGGCGGTGCCCAGCGTCCTCGGCAACATCGCCGAGCCGCTGATCACGCTGGTCGCCTTCGGCTATGGCGTCGGTTCCCTGATCGGCCAGATCGACGGCCTGCCGTACATCGAGTTCCTGGCCTCGGGCAGCGTCGCGGTCAGTGCCGCCCTGGCGGCCACCTTCGAGGGCCTGTACTCGGCGTACTCACGGATGGCGGTGCAGAAGACCTGGGACTCGATCCTGAATGCGCCCGTGTCGCTTGACGACATCGTCTTCGCCGAGATGCTCTGGGCGGCCATGAAGGCGCTCTTCTCGTGTGCTGCCATCATGATCGTCATCTTCCTGCTCGGCATCAGCCGGGCGCCGACGATGCTGCTGGCCCTGCCCGTGCTGGCTCTGGTGGGGGTCACCTTCGCTTCCATCGCGCTGGTCTTCAACGCGGTGGCCAAGGGATTCGACTTCTTCACCTACTACTTCACGCTGGTCATCACGCCGATGACCTTCCTCTCGGGCGTGTACTTCCCGATCGCGCAGATGCCGCCCTGGCTGCAGACCGTGGCCAACGTGCTTCCTCTCAAGGCCGCCGTCGATCTGGTCCGGCCGCTCGTCCTGGGCAATCTTCCCGCCGATCCCGGGCTGCCGCTCCTCGTTCTCACAGGGTATGCCTGCACCGGCTACTATCTGGCGCTGGTCCTCACCCGGCGCCGTTTCTACCGCTAGCCGGCCTGTAAGCCGGGCCCGCGGGCGACGACTCTTCCACATGCAAGCACGACCGCCCGTACTGCAGCGACGCACAAGCGCCGGCATCGCCGGCGCTGCGGTCCGGCTCGTGCTTTTCGCTCTGGCCTGGCTCCTGCTCGCGACCGCGCCCGCCCGAGCCACCCAGGACTTCATGGAGCCGGAAAAGGCGTTCAGGTTCTCGGCCCGCGCGCTCGACGGCAAGACGGTCGAGGTGAGCTTCGCGATTGCGCGGGGCTACTACATGTACCGAGACCAGTTCAAGTTCGCCGCTGCCGGAGCGGCGCTCGCGCCGGTCGTGCTGCCGCCTGGCAAGGTGAAGTACGACCAGACCTTCCAGAAGGACGTAGAAACCTACCGCGACAAGGTGAGCATCGTCGTGCCCGTCCAGGAGGCGGGTGCCGAGTTCAGGCTGGTGACCACGAGCCAGGGTTGCGCCGACGCCGGCCTCTGCTACCCGCCGATGCAGAGCGAGGCCAGCGTCAGCCTCACCGGGTTCGGCGGCAGCGGCACGCTGCGGGTCATCGCGCCGGCGAGCGGCCTCTCCGCGCGTTCGACCTCCGCCTGGGCGACGGCCGCGCCGGGCCCCGCTCCAGGGGCCGCTCCGCTGGTCAACGAGACGTCGGCGATCGAGGCCGTCCTGCACGGAGGCGCATTCTGGTCGGTGGTCGGCGCCTTCTTCATCGCCGGGATCCTGCTCTCCCTCACCCCTTGCGTGCTGCCGATGCTCCCGATCGTCTCGTCGATCATCGTCGGCCAGGGTTCGCCGGGGCCGGCCTTGGCGGGCGCCGGCGGCAGCGTCCTGCGGACCAGCCTGCCCGCCTCGCCGCCGTCCGGCTCGACCGCCATGGCCTCCGGCAGCGCACCCTGCACGTCACCGACCGCCGTTTCCCGCCGGCGCGGCTTGGCGCTCGCCGCCTCGTACTCCTTCGGCATGGCCGTCGTCTACACCGCGTTCGGCGTCGCCGCGGGGCTTGCCGGCGAGGGGCTCGCGGCAGCGCTGCAGAACCCATGGGTGCTCGGCGCCTTTGCGGTCGGCCTCGTCGGCCTGGCCCTCTCGATGTTCGGGTTCTACACGGTGCAGCTGCCCCAGTTCCTCGCCTGTCGCGTCATGTCGGCGTCGCAGAAGCTGCCGGCCGGTCGCGTCGCCGGCGTCTGCGCGATGGGTGGCGTCTCGGCCCTGATCGTCAGCCCGTGCGTCGCCGCGCCCCTTGCAGGCGCCCTGCTGTACCTGAGCCAGACCCGCGACGTCTGGCTCGGCGGAACGGCCCTGTTCTCGCTGGCCGCGGGAATGAGCATTCCGCTGCTCCTGGTCGGCGCGTCGGCGGGCGCCCTGATGCCGCGTGCCGGCGCCTGGATGGTGGAGGTGAAGGCCGCTTTTGGTTTCCTGCTGCTCGGCGTCGCGCTCTGGACCATCCAGCCAGTGTTGCCGGCGTCCGTGGTGCTCGCGCTCTGGGGCACGCTGGCGCTCGGGGCGGCGTCCGCACTGCTCAAGGCCGGGCATGGCTCCATCTGGCGGCGTGCCGGCGCGGCCTTGCTCGGGCTGGTGGGCGCGGTGCAGATCGTCGGGGCAGCGGCGGGAGGCACCGACCCGCTGCAGCCGCTCGCCCGGCTCGGCATCGGCGGCAAGGAACTGGAGGTGCCGCGCTTCACGCTGGTGCGCAACGTGGCCGAGCTCGACGCTGCCGTACGCACCGCAGGGCGCCCGGTGATGCTCGACTTCTATGCCGACTGGTGCGTCTCATGCAAGGAGATGGAGCGTTACACGCTCACCGACGCCAGGGTGCAGAAGAAGCTCGCCGGCGCGCTGCTGCTGAAGGCCGACGTCACGGCCAACAACGACGACGACCGCGAGCTCCTGCGCCGTTTCCGCCTGTTCGGGCCACCGGGTACGGTGTTCTTCGACGCCAATGGCCAGGAGATCGTCGCGGCGCGGTTCGTCGGCTTCCAGAATGCCCGCCGCTTCCTCGATACCTTGGCCGCGGCAGGCCTATGACGAGACGCCCGTGTTAAACTTCCATCTCCAGTCGCGAGGTGGAGCAGTCTGGTAGCTCGTTGGGCTCATAACCCAAAGGTCGCAGGTTCAAATCCTGCCCTCGCAACCAAAAATTCAGGCTCGGTCCGGCGAAACGCCCCCCCCCGGTGGGCGTTTGGCTTTACGGGGGGCACCACC
>NZ_JANODC010000256.1:0-2020 GCF_031412495.1 Rhizobacter sp.
CGCGGCTACCCGAAGGCCAAGCTCTACCAGACGCACGGCGCGGCGACGATGGACCTGATCCGCGTCGGCGGCGCCGACGTCGAAGGCTCGTTCGTCTCCTCCGGCCCGGCCGTCGTCGCCGAGAAGCTGCCGGCGAGCAACGCCAGCAGGGCGATCGGCATGAAGTTCAAGGAAGAGTTCGAGAAGGTCCACGGCAAGGGCTCGGCGAACCAGTTCGCGGCCCATGCCTACGACGTCGTTCTCGTCCTGCAGAAGGCGGTGCCGCTGGCGCTCGCCAAGGGCAAGCCGGGCACGCCGCAGTTCCGCGCCGCGCTGAAGGAAGCCTTCGAGACCATGGGCCGCACGCCCATTTCGCAAGGCGTCCTGAACTGGACCGCGACCGACCACTTCGGCTACACGCCGGAAACCGGCGTGCTGCTTCGCGTGTCCAACGGCGACTGGCAGGTAGTGAACTGATCCTTCCGCTCCTGCGCTGACCCTCCGCGAAGGCCGTGATGGACGCCTCGATCGCCGGCATCCTGATGCTCGATGGCGTGACCAACGGCGCCATCTACGGCCTGCTCGCGCTCGCCCTTGTCCTCGTCTTCGCGGTCACGCGGGTCATCTTCATCCCGCAGGGCGAGTTCGTCGCCTACGGCGCGTTGACGCTGGCGGTGCTGCAGTTCGGCAAGGTGCCGGGGACGGTCTGGCTGCTGGCGGTCCTGGCGGTGCTGACGGCCCTGCTCGACGCCACGGCCGACGCCCGTCGCGGCCTGCCTGCCGCGGCCCTGGCCCGCGCTGCGCTGAAGACGCTGCTCGCGCCGGCGATCGTGGTCGCGCTGACCTGGTGGGCGGCGCCGCAGAAGTTCCCGCTGCTGGTGCAGAGCGCGCTGGCGGTGGCCATCGTCACCCTGCTCGGACCGCTCGTCTACCGCCTCGCCTACCAGCGACTCGCCGACGCCAGCGTGCTGGTCCTGCTCATCGTCTCGGTCGGCGTGCACTTCGCGCTCACCGGCCTCGGCCTGGTGTTCTTCGGCGCCGAGGGCTTCCGCAACCCGAGCTTCTGGGACCAGCGCTTCACGCTCGGCCCGCTCGCGCTCTCGGGCCAGGCGGTGATCATCTTCGCCGTCTCGATCGCCCTCATCCTGAGCCTGTACCTGTTCTTCGGCCGCACGCTGCGCGGCAAGGCCCTGCGCGCGACGGCGGTGCATCGCCTCGGCGCCCGGCTGATGGGGATCTCGACGGCAGGCGCCGGCAAGCTCAGCTTCGGTCTGGCCGCCTTCCTGGGCGCGCTGTCGGGGCTTCTCATCGGCCCGACGACGACGATCTTCTACGACACCGGCTTTCTCATCGGCCTGAAAGGCTTCGTCGCCGCGATCTTCGGCGGCCTGGCCAGCTACCCGGCGGCCGCCCTCGGCGCCCTGCTGGTCGGCGTGCTGGAGAGCTTCAGCTCGTTCTACGCCAGCGCCTTCAAGGAAGTGATCGTCTTCACGCTCATCATCCCGGTCCTGCTCTGGCGCTCGTTCCAGCACGGCCACGACGACGAGGAGGAGCAGTGATGGCCGACGGCACCGCCTCGCCGCCGCTGCCGGCCTCGGGCGAGCTGCCGCCGCCGGGGGCGACGGGCTCGACGCGGGCGTTGACGTTTCGTCGCGTCGCCCTCGCCGTCTTCGTCGTCTGCCTCGCGATCCTGCCGCTCTCGCCGGTGCCAGAGTTCTGGATCACGCAGGCCAACTACATCGGCCTGTACACGCTGGTCGTCATCGGCCTGGTCCTGCTCACCGGCATCGCCGGGCTGACGTCCTTCGGCCAGGCGGCGTTCGTCGGCCTCGGTGCCTACACCGCCGCCTACCTGACGCTCACGCACGGCGTGTCGCCGTGGCTCACGGTCTGGATCGGCCTCGTCGTCACGGCGCTGGCCGCGCTCGTCCTCGCCTGGGTGACGCTGCGCATGTCCGGCCACTACCTGCCGCTGGCGACCATCGCCTGGGGCCTGTCGCTCTTCTACCTGCTCGGCAACCTCGACTTCCTCGGCAAGTAC
>NZ_JANODC010000257.1:0-12336 GCF_031412495.1 Rhizobacter sp.
TAGCCGCCGTCGACGGGGATGATGGCGCCGGTGACGAAGCGCGCCGCGGGCGAGGCGAGGAAGAGCACGGCATCGGCGACGTCGTCGGGCCGGCCCCAGCGCTTGAGCGGCGTGCGCGCGAGGATGGCGGCGCTGCGCGCCTCGTCCTCGTGCAGCGCCGTGGTCAGCGGCGTCACGATCCAGCCGGGGGCGACGGCGTTGACGCGGATGCGGTCGTCGGCGTAGGCGAGCGCCAGCGATTTCGTCAGCTGCGCCACGCCGCCCTTGCTGGCCGAATACGCAGGCACCAGGCCACCCCCGAAGAAGCTGAGCATGGACGCGGTGTTGACGATGCAGCCGCCGCTGCGCGCCAGCAGCGCCCGTGCCGCACTGCAGGTGCGCAGGGTGCCGTTGAGGTTGATGTCGATCACCGCCGCGAACACCTCGGGCCGGTGCTCGTCGCCGCGTCGGATGATGCCGGCGCAGTTGACGAGCACGTCGAGCGACGGCAGCCCGCCGACCAGGGCCTGCACCGCGGCGTCGTCGCGGACGTCGAGGCGGCGCACGTCGAGGGCCGGGCCGCCTTCCTGCCCGGCCGCGACCTCGGCGTCGGTGGCACCGGTGGCGATGACCTGCGCGCCGTGCGCCGCGAACGCCGCGGCGATGCCGGCGCCGATGCCGCTCGTCGCACCGACGACGAGCACGCGGCGGCCGGCGAAGAGGTCGTTGCGGAAGCCGCTGTCGCTGTCTGCGGAAGTCATCGGGTCAGGGGGTCGGAGGGGCGTGCAAGGCGAGGGCGGCGCGCACCTGCGCAGCCGTTGGGATCGGCGCCACGGCACCGAAGCCTTCGGTCGACAGCGCCGCCGCGACCGCCGCATGGCGGCCGGCGGCCTCGAGGTCGTCGCCGGCGAGAAGGCGAGCCACGAAGGCGCCGCCGAAGGTGTCGCCCGCGCCGGTGGCGTCGACCGGGCGACAGGGGTGCGGCGCGATGCGAACGCGTCGGGTCGCGTCGGCGACCCAGGCGCCGCCCGCACCGAGCTTGAGGGCGACGACGCCAGCGCCGAGGCGAAGGCAGTGGTCGAGCATGGCCTGCGGATCGTCGAGGCCAGTGATCGCCCCGATGTCGTCGTGGCTCGGCAGGCAGATGTCGCTCGTGCCGATCGCCGCCTCGATCGCGCTGCGCGCCTCGTCGAGCGGCCAGAGCTGGCGGCGCAGGTTGGTGTCGAAGGAGACCTGGATCCCGGCACTCTGCGCCGTCTGCACCGCCGCGTCGCACGCGGCGCGCGCCGTGGCCGAGATCGCCAGCGAGATGCCGGAGTAGTGCAGCACCCGTGCCGACCGGATGGCGGCGCGCGGCAAGACCTCGGCGCCGAGCCGGCTCGCGGCCGAGCCTTGCCGGAAGAAGCTGAAGTGATGGCCGTCGTCGTCGTGGGTGACGAAGTAGACCGCGGTGAAGCCGTTCGGGTCCGCGCGCACCCCGCTGTCGTCGACGCCTTCTTCGCGCCAGAGGTCGCGCAGCATGCGGCCGTAGACATCGTCGCCCAGGGCGCTGATGTAGCCGACGCGGGCGCCCTGGCGCGCCGCCGCGATGGCGAAGTTCGAGGTGTCGCCGCCGAACCCCTGCAGGTAGGTGCGGGCGCCGGGCGCGGTCTGGTTGAACTCGACCATCGGCTCGCCGAGGGCGACGATGTCCAGGCCGCTCATGGACCGGGGCCCGGACGCGGCTTCAGCACCGTCTCGCGCAGGAACATCACGGTCGCGTAGAACTGGAAGTCGGCGTTTTCCTTGCGCGCGAAGCCGTGCCCTTCGTTCTCGGCGCGGAGGTACCACACCGGCGTGCCGTTGGCGCGGGCCCGGGCCACGATCTGCTCGGCTTCCGTGTAGGGCACGCGCGGGTCGTTCCGGCCCTGGACGACGAAGAGCGGCTTGCTGATCCGGACTGCGTTCGTGAGTGGCGAGATGCGGGTCAGGAACTCGCGCATGACGGGGTCGCGCTCGTCGCCGTACTCGACCCGGCGCAGGTCGCGCCGGTAGCTCTCGGTGTTCTCGAGGAAGCTCACGAAGTTCGAGATGCCGACGACGTCGATCGCGCCGGCGATCCGCTCCGGGTAGGTCACCGCGACGGCCAGGCTCATGTAGCCGCCGTAGCTGCCGCCGGCGACGAGGACGCGGCTGGCGTCGAGGTTCGGCTGCTGGCCGATCCAGTCGAGGAGGGCGCCCAGGTCCTTGACCGAATCCTCGCGCTTCATCCCGTCGTCGAGCGAGAGGAAGGTTCTGCCGAAGCCGGACGAGCCGCGCACGTTCGGCTGGATCACGGCGATGCCCAGCTCCTCGACGTAGTAGTTGAAGCGGCCGATGAAGCCGAAGGTGGCCTGCCCTTCCGGGCCGCCGTGCACCTGGATCAGGACCGGCCGCTTGCCGGCGAAGCGCGCCGGCGGCATGTTGGCGATGCCCGAGATCGTGCGGCCATCGAAGCTCTTCCAGCGCACGATGCGCTGCTCGCCGAAACGCGCCGCGTCGATGCCGGGCGGCGCATGCGGTTGCGTCCAGCGCTGCAACGCACCGGTGGACGGGTCGAGCACGCCGACGCGCCCGGCCGCCTTGCTTTCGTCGAGCGTCACGGCGAGCGCCGGCAGGCGACGGTGGAACCCGGCGCCCACCACGCTGCCCGATGCCAGGTCCGGCGACGGCAGCTCGCTGAAGGTGTCGGCATCGAAGAAGCGGACTTCGTGGCGCCCTTCGACGTTGACGCGGACCGCGAGCAGCCGGCCGCTACCGTCGAGGCTCACGCCTTCGACATCCCAGGGGATGCCCCGGGTGACACGGGTCAGGCTGGCGTCGGCGATGCGATAGAACAGCAGCTCGAGGAACTCGCCGCCGCGGTCGCTGACCAGGAAGAAACCCGAGTCGTCGCGCTTCCAGACGCTGCCGTAGTGCGCCGCCGCCGCGGCGTTCGGGGCCGGCAGGAGCAGCCGGCGCTCGCCGGTGCCCAGATCGAGCAGCCAGATCCGGGACTCGGCGACCGAGATGAACTGCGTCAGCGTCGCCAGCCGGTCGTCCCACGACACTGCCGAGACCTCCCAGCCGCCGCCCGGCAGTTCGGCGAGCGTTCGCCTCGACTCCGGTCGGGCCGGGTCGATGATCGAGAGCGTCTGGACGATGCTGGCGCGGCTGCCCCCGGCGGCGGTGCGGTCGAGCGGCACCGAGAGGTAGAGCAGGCGGCTGCTCCGGTTCAGCCAGCGCTGCAGGTCGTGGCGCTGGCCTGGCGCGGTGAACTGCGTGACCTGCATCGACGCCAGGTCGAGCCGGTACAGCTGCGCTGCCTCGTCGCCGCCGTTGCTGCGCTCGAAGACGATGGCGTCGCCGCTGATCGGCTCGTAGCTTGCGCTGCGCACGGGATCGGTGAAGTCGGTCAGCTGCTGCGGCTGCGCGAGCGCCGCGCCGACGCGGAAGATCTGCGTCGTGGCCGCGCCGGGGCGGCGGTGCGCGACGAGCATCTCGCGCTGCGTCGGATGCCAGTCGACGAAGCGGTGGCCGGCGAAGTCGGTGTAGCGGGCGACCTCCTTGGCGAGCGAGCCCGGGATCGGCGGGATGCCCTGAACGACGAGGTTCGTGTTGGGAACGACGGTCCCGGCAGGGGGCTGGGTCGCCGGCTCGGCCACTGCCTCGGCGCGGGCCGTCGCGGTCGGCGCGCTGACGGGCTGCGGCGGCAGCGGGGCGCAGGCGGACAGGCCGATGGCCAGCGCCGTGGCGCATGCAGCACGGCGTCGCAGTCCTTGTGCCATCGGGAGGTCTCCGGAGCGCCCCCGCGGCGCACCCTCTCGCCCGATTGTCGCAGCGGCCCGTCGGCCTGCGCCGGCCCGGCGCCTCAGGCGTCGCGGATGTCGGCGACGGGCGCCGTGCCGAAGTCGTCGCGCGCCAGGTAGGCGAGCACGCGCGCCGCCGCATCGTCGGGCGACGCCAGCTGGCCGCTCTCCTTCAGGCGCACGAACGTCGGCCGGTCCGGAAAGCCGCCGCCTTCGGCTCCCCGCAACTGCACCTGCATGTCGGTGTCGATGACGCCGGGGGCCAGCGAGGCGACGCGGGCGCCGTTGGGCAGCTCGGCCTGGTCGAGGGCGACGGCCCGGGCGAGGTGGTCCATCCCGGCCTTGGCGGCGCAGTAGGTGGCCTGCCCGGCCATGGCGCGCCGGCCGAGCCCCGAGGAGATGTACAGGACGCGGCGGTCGGCTCCCCAGGCGGCGGTGGCGCGCAGGAATGCTGCCGAGAGCACGAGCGGCGCCTCGAGGCCGACACGAAGCGCCATGGCCAGGTCGGCGCTGCTACAGCCCTCGAGCGGGCCGATGCGAGTCAGCACGCCGGCGTTGTTGATCAGCACGGCCGAGGCGAAGCGGTCGGCGGGGAAAGCACCCAGCCAGGCTTCGAGGCGGGCCGCGACCGGAACCGGCTCGATCAGGTCGACGCTCCATTGCTCGCACGGACGGCCGCTCTCCCACGCGGCGGCGGCGAGCTCGGCGGCCGGACGGCGCGACAGGCAGAGCAGGGTGCAGTCGGGCGCCAGCAGGCGGCGCGCCATGGCCGCGCCGAGGCCGCGCGAGGCACCCGTGAGAACGACGAGCCGCTGCGTCACGCGTGTGCCGCAGCGGCTCGCGGGGGCCGGGCGCGGGTCAGGCCGGCCGGGCCGTGGCCGTCTGCTGGATGCCGGCGATCGCCCACTGCTGGCTGCCGTCGGCCGGCTTGCTCAGATGCCAGACCTCGTCGAACGGCTCGGCGACGCCTTCCAGCTCCTCGCGGATGAGGCCGTGGAAGCGGACGCTGACGATCTGCCGGTCGGCTTCCTCGGCCACGTCGAGGACCTCCGCGTCGACGCGGACGACATCCGTGCGCTGCGCTGCATCGCCACGGTCCTGCAGGTCGAGCTTGATCGCCGCGAACATCTCGGGCGTGGTGAATGCGCGCAGGTCATTGAGGTCGCCCCTGTCGTTGGCGGCCTGCAAGCGGATGAAGATCATCTTCGCGATGCGCTCGAAGCCGGCGGCGTCGAAGCCGGCCGGGATGTTCGCCGGCGCCGCGACGGCCATCGCCGCCGCCGGGCTGCCCAACGTCGCCGCCGGAACGGCCGCGACCGAAGGGGTCGCCGCATCGTTGCTGCCGCTCAGATGGCCGCGAAACTGCACCGGCCGTTCGTCCGGGAACGAGGTCGGCGGGGGCGGGGGCATGCGCGTTGCACCGGCAGCCGCGCCCGCCAGCTGTGCACCGTGGGCGGCGCCGGGCGCCGCGGGCATGAAGCGCCGCATCAGGAAGCGGACCAGGAAGATCCCGGCCACGACCATGAGGGCGATCATCATGAAGTTGGCCAGCTCGGCGCCGAGGCCCAGGTGGCTGAACAGGGCAGCGAGGCCCAGGCCAGCGGCGAGGCCGGCGATGGGGCCCATCCAGGAGCGCTTGCCGGCCGCGGCTGCGGCGGGTGCGGCGGCCGCTGCAGGGGCAGCCGCCGTGGGTGCGGCCGGGCGGGCGGGAACGGCGTCGGGTGTCGCGCGCGGCGGAACGCTGCGCTGCATGCCGGCCGCGCCGCCGCCACCGATGCGACGCGCTTCGGCGATGTCGGGGAAGGTGGCCGCGGCACCGAAGCCGACGGCGAGCGCGAGGACGAATGCTTTCATGACGGTCTCCTTAGGGACGCGGGCGCGAGGGCCTGTTCAAGTCATCATACAGAGGTGCAATGACCTGAACCGATGTGCGGCTGCCGGGCCGGAACGCAAGGTTTCGGCGTCGGCGCCACAGCGCCGTTGACCGCCGCCCGGCAGCGATGCCAGACTCGCGCCCCCGGGGCCGGCAAAAGGCCCTTCGACCCGCGCCCGATCGGCGCTTGCATCCCGGAGGAGGGCCGCCATGAAGAAGAACAAGACCTCTTTCGTGACTGCCGCCAGCGCGCCAGTCGACGCCTGATCCGCGCACGCGGGCCGAAGCGCCCGCATCGACCTCTGCAAGGGCCGCACGGCCCGCAACGAGACCCTCGAGCTCCCGCGCGGCGACGGCCGGTCGGCTGACGCCCCTTCGCTCACACGCCCGCCGGTGCGCCCGCGCCCGGCGCGCCGACGCCTCGTGCGTCGGCCGTGCAACGCCATTCGGGTCTCGACATGCTTCACTTCGACTTCGACCGCCTTCAAGGCATCGGGCTCACGCCGGAACTCGCCGGCCGCGCCCGCGACAGCGCCACCGGCGCTGCGACGCCGCTCCATCTGGAACGCGTCACCTCCGTGCACCGCGAGACGGTGCAGCTTCATGACGGCTTGGCCGACCACCCGGCCCGGCCCTGGCCGCGCCTCGTCCGCACGCTTCTGGAGGGCGGGACCTCGCTCGCCGTCGGCGACTGGGTTCTGGCGGCGCAGGACGAGCACGGCGGCCGCTGGGTCCACACGCGCGTGCCGCCCAGCTCGCACATCGTTCGACGCGACGGAGACGGCAGCCGGCATCCGGTGGTCAGCAACGTCGACCGGGCCCTGGTCGTCATGGGGCTCGACGACGACTTCAACCTGCGCCGGCTCGAGCGCTATCTGGCGCTGGTCCATGCCGGCGGCGTCGCGCCTCTCGTGGTGCTCACGAAGGCCGACCTGCTCGATGCGCGGCCCGAGATGCGCGAGCGCCACGTCGACGCCCTGCAGCGGCGCCTTCCGGACGACACCGAGCTGGTCGTCGTCCATGCGACGGCTCCGGCATCGGCGGCGCTCTTCGGCCACGTCATCGGCAGGGGGCAAACCATCGTGCTGCTCGGCTCGTCGGGGGCCGGCAAGTCGACGCTGACGAACACCCTGCTCGGGTCGGCGGTGCAGGACACCGGCGCCGTCCGCCGCAACGACGGCCGCGGCATGCACACGACGACGGCGCGCTCGCTGCACCTGCTGCCGAGCGGCGCCTGCATCATCGACACGCCGGGGCTGCGCACGCTTCGCCCGGACGGCGATGAAGCCGCCCTGGTCGCCAGCTTCGCCGATGTCGAGTCGCTCTCGGCACGCTGCCGCTTCCGCGACTGCACGCACGCCGACGAGCCGGGTTGCGCCGTGCGAGGGCGTCGACCCGGTCCGCCTGCGCAACTTCCAGAAGCTACTGCGCGAGACGCGGCGCGACACGATGGGCTGGGTCGAGCGCCGGCAGCAGCTGTCGGCATGGAAGTCGCGCGGCAAGGCCACGCGCGAGCGGATGAAGATGAAGCGCGGCGACTGAGAAAATTCCCAAGCGGCCGGCGCGAGAGCGCTACCGCTTGGGGCCGGCCGGTCGGTACGACGTCGGCGCCGGACCGCGCCGATCGTCCTGGCGCGGGCCGCTGCGCGGCGCGGCATGGCCACGCAACGCAGGAGCAGCGCTGCCGTTGCCATGCGAAGCCTGGCTGCGACCGGCGCCTTGCCCGCCGCCGCCATGACCCGCGTGGCTGCGACCGCCACTGCCCCGACCCGCATCGCTGCGGCCCTGGCCGGGGCCGTCGCGGCGCGGCCGTGCCCCGCCGCGACCGGCGCCTTCGCCGATCACCATGCGGCCGAGGACGATCGGCTCGGGCCGCTCGTGCGACGGCGGCTCGAAGCCGGCCACGAGCTCCTTCGGGATCTCGTGCTTGATCAGGCGCTCGATGTCGCGCAGGAAGCCGTTCTCGTCGACCGAGACCAGCGAGATCGCCTCGCCCGGCGTGCCGGCCCGCCCGGTGCGGCCGATGCGGTGCACGTAGTCCTCGGGCACGTTCGGCATCTCGAAGTTGACGACGTGCGGCAGCTGGTCGATGTCGATGCCGCGCGCGGCGATGTCGGTCGCGACGAGCACCTGCAGCTCGCCCTTCTTGAAGTCGGCAAGGGCCTTGGTGCGCGCCGTCTGGCTCTTATTGCCGTGGATCGCCATCGCCGTGATGCCCTGCTTGAGAAGGTGCTCGACGAGGCGGTTGGCGCCGTGCTTCATGCGCGTGAAGACGAGCACCTGGTGCCAGTCGTTGGTCTTGACGAGATGGACCAGCAGGTCCTTCTTCATCTCGCGGCCGACCGGGTGGACCTTCTGGGCCACGAGCTCGGCGGTCTGGTTGCGACGCGCCACCTCGATCAGCACCGGCTGGTTGAGGAGCCGGTCGGCGAGGGCCTTGATCTCGTCGCTGAAGGTGGCCGAGAAGAGCAGGCTCTGCTTCTTCTGCGGCAGCACCGCAAGCACCTTCTTGACGTCGGGCAGGAAGCCCATGTCGAGCATGCGGTCGGCTTCGTCGAGGACGAAGATCTCGACGCGCGACAGGTCGAGCGTGCGCTGGCCGTGGTGGTCGAGCAGGCGGCCCGGGGTGGCGACGAGGATGTCGACGCCGCGGCGCAGCTTGTCGTTTTGCGGCTGCTTGCCGACGCCGCCGAACATCACCATGCTCGTCAGCTTCGAGTGCTTGCCGTAGGTGCGCACGCTTTCCTCGACCTGCGCCGCGAGCTCGCGCGTCGGCGTGAGGATGAGGCAGCGGATCGGCAGCTTGCCGCGGGAATCGCGCACGGCCGGGGTGGCCATGAGGCGGTGCAGCAGCGGCAGCACGAAGCCGGCGGTCTTGCCGGTGCCGGTCTGGGCGCCGCCCATGACGTCGCCGCCCGAGAGCACGGCGGGGATGGCTTGCGCCTGGATCGGGGTGGGAACGGTGTAGCCCGCTTCGTGCACGGCACGCAGGAGCGGCTCGGCCAGGCCGAGGGTATCGAAGGTCATGAAGATTTCTGCCAGGGAATCATCGGCCTGCTGCTCGCGTGTCGCGAGCGCCAGTCGAAGGCAGACGGGGGAGGGAGGAGTCGGAAGCGACTGCGTCGACGCTGACTGGAAACGATGGCGACGCGAGCCCTCATTCTATCGACATCTGCAATCCGATGCGCCCCGGACGTGTCCGGTTGCGCCGGCCGGACGCGATTCGCGTCACACGGCAGCGAAATTTCGCCGTGCCCGTCGCCCGATCGGATCGTTCCAGCTGCAAATGTGACCAATCGCGGCGGGCTCGGTCATTGCATGCCGGAAGACTGGGAGTTCCTTCACATGGTCCGGTTGCTGGTCTGGTTTGTCGTTGCGGGCGCCTTGCTGGCGCTCATCTTCAAGGTCGCGAGCCGCGGCGGCATGGAGCGGGAGGCGGCACGAACGCGCGAGACTGCGCTGGCCACGGCCCCGCCGCAGGCGGCGCCGGTCGTCGGCGATGCCGCAGCGCCGGGCGCCGAGGAAGCGGCGCGCGGCATCGGCTACGGCCTGTCGTTCGCGCTCGTCGGCGCGCCGGCGACACCGCCGACGGTGGCCCATCTCGGCTGCCACGGCGATCCGCAGCCGACCGATCGTCCGCACGAAGGCTCGTGCAACCCCTACGCCGGCGACAGCTCGTGCCGCGTCGTCCTGCCGGTCGCCTGCTTCAGACCATCCGGCGCGGCGCAGCCGGCGCACGTGCAGGCCGATTTCTACAAGGGCTGGACGAACGGCCAGCTCGGCGCGACCCAGCCGGTCATGGGCGCGCTCCTGAAGTCCGCGCCGAACGCCTCGGAGCGCTGCGAGGCCGAGCTCGGCCCCGGGTGGCGCATGGCGGAGTTCCACGATGGCGGCGGCGGCTGGGGCCTGCAGGGCGAGCGCGGCCCCGGGCTTCGACCGGACACGCGCTACTGGGTCCACATCAACGACCAGCGCGGGAACTGCTGGGACAGTGCGCCATGAGGCCGATCTTGCGGGCGGCCCTGGCGCTGGCGATCGGGATCGCGTCGGCAGCCGCCGCCGGGACCGCGCAGGCGCAGGTGCTCAAGTGCACCGGTGCCGACGGCAAGGCGGTGTTCAGCGACCGGCCCTGCGCCGCGAGCCAGCGCACCGAGACCCTGCGGCCGGCGGCGCGGCCGCCGGCCGCTCCGGCCAGCGCTGCCTTCGGCCTGTCGTTCGCGCTCGTCACCGAGCCCGCTGCGCCGGTGGCCCACCTCAGCTGCCATGGCGAGCCGGCCCGGCTCGACCGCCCCCACAGCAAGTCGTGCAATCCGTATCGCGGCGACACGTCGTGCCGGGCCTCGCTTCCCATCGCCTGCTTCAAGGCCACGGGCGCAAGCCCACCCGAGCAGCTGAAGCAGGATTTCTACAGCGGCTGGGTCGGTGGCCAGCTCGGCGCCACGCGCGCGGTCGTCGGGACCACGCTCGCCTCCGAGAAGGCAGCCTCGGCACAGTGCGCGGCCGAGCTCGGCGCCGGCTGGCGCATGGCCGAGTTCCACGACGGGCGCGGCGGCTGGGGCCTGCAGGGCGAACGCGCGAGCGGCATCCGCTCGGGCACGCGCTACTGGGTGCGCATCAACGACCAGCCCGGCAACTGCTGGGACAGCACGCCCTGACGCGGGCGGGCCGCCGGTCGTGCGGCGACAATAGGCGATCGGCCCCGGGGTCTCCGGCGCGCCTCGACTCTTTCAAGGTATTCCATGGCTCAGTACGTCTTCACGATGAACCGCGTGGGCAAGATCGTTCCGCCCAAGCGCCAGATCCTCAAGAACATCTCGCTCTCCTTCTTTCCCGGCGCGAAGATCGGTGTGCTCGGTCTGAACGGCTCGGGCAAGTCGACGCTGCTCAAGATCATGGCCGGCATCGACCACGACATCGAAGGCGAGGCGACGCCGATGCCGGGCCTGAAGATCGGCTACCTGCCGCAGGAGCCGGTCATGAACCCGGAGCAGACGGTGCGCGAGGCGGTCGAGGAAGGCATCGGCGGCGCCCTGGCCGCGAAGAAGCGGCTCGAGGAGGTGTACGCCGAGTACGGCGAGCCCGACGCCGACTTCGACAAGCTGGCCGCCGAGCAGGCCGAGCTCGAGGCGCAGATCGCCGCGGCCGGCAGCGAGAACACCGACATGCAGCTCGAGATCGCCGCCGACGCCCTGCGCCTGGCGCCGTGGGACGCCGTCATCGGCAAGCTCTCGGGCGGCGAGAAGCGCCGTGTCGCGCTCTGCCGCATGCTGCTGTCGCGGCCCGACATGCTGCTCCTCGACGAGCCGACCAACCACCTGGACGCCGAGTCGGTCGACTGGCTCGAGCAGTTCCTGTCGCGCTTTCCGGGCACGGTCGTCGCGATCACCCACGATCGCTATTTCCTCGACAACGCGGCCGAGTGGATCCTCGAGCTCGACCGCGGCTCGGGCATTCCGTACAAGGGCAACTACTCGACCTGGCTCGAGCAGAAGGAAGCCCGCCTCGAGCAGGAGCAAAAGACCGAGGACGCGCGCACCAAGGCGATGAAGAAGGAGCTGGAGTGGGTGCGCCAGAACCCCAAGGGGCGACAGGCCAAGAGCAAGGCACGCCTGGCCCGCTTCGAGGAGCTCTCCGACGTCGACTACCAGAAGCGCAACGAGACCAACGAGATCTTCATCCCGGTCGCGGAGCGCCTCGGCCACGAGGTCATCGAATTCGTCAATGTCAGCAAGAGCTTCGGCGACCGCCTGCTGATCGACGATCTGAGTTTCAAGGTGCCGGCCGGCGCGATCGTCGGCATCATCGGGCCGAACGGCGCAGGCAAGTCGACCCTCTTCCGCATGATCGCCGGCAAGGAAAAGCCGGACAGCGGGACCGTCAAGACCGGCTCGACCGTGAAGATGGCTTTCGTCGAGCAGAGCCGCGAGGAGCTCGAGAACGACAAGACCGTCTGGCAGGACGTCTCGGGCGGGCTCGACAACCTGGTCGTCGGCAAGTTCGTGATGCCGAGCCGGGCCTACCTGGGCAAGTTCAACTTCAAGGGCAACGACCAGCAGAAGCTCGTCGGCAACCTCTCGGGCGGCGAGCGCGGGCGGCTGCACCTGGCCAAGACGCTGATCGCCGGGGCCAACGTGCTGATGCTCGACGAGCCGTCCAACGACCTCGACGTCGAGACCCTGCACGCCCTCGAGGACGCGCTGCTCGAGTACGCAGGCTCGGTGATGGTGATCAGCCACGACCGCTGGTTCCTCGACCGCATCGCCACCCACATCCTGGCCGCCGAAGGCGACTCGAAGTGGTTCTTCTTCGACGGCAACTACCAGGAGTACGAGGCCGACAAGAAGAAGCGGCTGGGCGAGGAGGGCGCCAAGCCCAAGCGGCTTCGTTTCCGGCCCATGCACTGAGACTTTTTGCGGACCGGCAGCGCTTTCGCGAACCAATCGCCCGTCTTACCATCGAAGGCTGACGACGTGCGTCGCCGCGCTGGACACCTATGGCATCGATCCTCTCCCTGTTAGCTCCCTCGCTCGGCCGCCTGGCGACGGCCGGTGTCCTCGGCATGGGCCTGCTCGCCGGCTGCACGACGCTGCAGATCGGCGGCGGCGCGCCGACGACCGCGGCGGCGGGCGATGCGGCGGCGACGCCGCAGCGCGCCGTCGGCCCGGGCAACGCCGCGTC
>NZ_JANODC010000258.1:0-3508 GCF_031412495.1 Rhizobacter sp.
GCTGGTCCCGTCCGGCGAACCCGACCAGCACTTCGAATGCGACGACGTCCTGGTGGCGGTGGGCCAGGAGAACGCCTTCCCCTGGATCGAGCGCGACCTCGGCCTCGACTTCGACGAATGGGGAATGCCCAAGGTCGACGAGGTCACCTTCCAGTCCACCCTGCCTCGGGTGTTCTTCGGCGGCGACTCGGCCTTTGGGCCCAAGAACATCATCTGGGCGGTCGCCCAGGGCCACGACGCGGCCATCTCCATCGACAGGTTCTGCCAGGATCAGGACGTCCGCGACCGGCCGGCCCCGGGCACCTCGATGGTCAGCCAGAAGATGGGCATCCACGAGTGGAGCTACGACAACGACATCTCCAACGACCTGCGCCACCGCGTGCCCCTGCGGGAGAAGGGCGAGTCGCTGAAGAACGTGAAGCTGGAGGTCGAGCTGGGCTTCGATCCCCTGCTGGGTTTCGCCGAGGCGCAGCGCTGCCTGAACTGCGACGTCCAGACGGTGTTCGCCGAGCCGATCTGCATCGAGTGCGACGCCTGCGTCGACATCTGCCCGGTGGACGCCATCACCTTCACCGCCAATGGCGAGGAGGACGACCTGCGGATGCGCCTCAGCGCCCCGGCTCTGAACCTGACCCAGGACCTCTACGTCTCCGGCGAGCTGAAGACCGGCCGGGTGATGGTCAAGGACGAGGACGTCTGCCTGCACTGCGGCCTCTGCGCGGAGCGCTGTCCCACCGGCGCCTGGGACATGCAGCAGTTCACCCTTGAGATGACCCATGCGGGGGAAAAGCCATGCGCCCGCTAGAGGCCGTCAACGACTTCGTCGTCAAGTTCGCCAACGTCAACGGCTCCGGCTCGGCCAGCGCCAACGCCATGTTCGCCAAGTCCTTCCTGCGGATGGGCGTGCCTGTGGCCGCCCGCAACATCTTCCCCTCCAACATCCAGGGCCTGCCCACCTGGTACGAGGTCCGCGTCACCGAGGCCGGCCACCAGGGCCGGCGTGGCGGAGTGGACATGATGGTGGCCATGAACCCCCAGACCTGGGACCGGGATCTCGCCGAGATCGAGCCCGGCGGCTACCTGTTCTACGACAGCACCAAGCCGCTGCCGCCGTCGAAATTCCGCCAGGACATCACGGTGGTGGGCGTGCCCCTGACCGCGATGTGCAACGAGGCCTATTCGGTCCCGCGCGAACGCCAGCTGTTCAAGAACACCATCTATGTGGGCGCCCTGGCGGCCCTGCTGGACATCGAGATCGGGGTCATCGAGCAACTGCTGGCCGAGCAGTTCGCCGGCAAGGAGCGGCTGATCGCCGCCAATGTCGCGGCCCTGCACATGGGCGCCGACTATGTGAAGGCCAACCTCACGCCCATCGGCCTGCGGGCCCGCCGCGCCGACAAGGTGGGCGACCGCATCTATGTCGAGGGCAACATGGCCGCCGGCCTGGGCGCGGTCTATGGCGGGGCCACGGTCTGCGCCTGGTACCCCATCACCCCGTCGACCTCGCTGGCGGAGGCCTTCACGAACTACTGCGGCAAGCTGCGGCACGATCCGGTGACCGGACAAGCTCGCTACGCCATCGTCCAGGCCGAGGACGAGATCGCCTCGATCGGCATGGTCGTCGGCGCCGGCTGGAATGGCGCGCGCGCGTTCACCTGCACCTCGGGACCGGGCGTCTCGCTGATGCAGGAGTTCATCGGCCTGTCCTATTTCGCCGAGATCCCCGCGGTGATCTTCGACGTCCAGCGCGCCGGCCCCTCGACCGGGATGCCGACCCGCACGCAGCAATCCGACGTGCTGGCGTGCGCCTACGCCTCCCACGGCGACACCAAGCACGTGCTGCTCTTTCCCGAGGACCCGCGCGAGGGCTTCGAGATGGCGGCGCAATCCTTCGACCTGGCCGACCGCCTGCAGACCCCGGTGTTCGTGCTCCTCGACCTCGACATCGGCATGAACGAGCGCCTGTGCGAGCCCCTGCGGTGGGACGACACCAAGGCCTACGACCGCGGCAAGGTGATGAGCCACGCCGAGCTCGAGTCCGGCAAGGATTTCGGGCGTTACCTCGACGTGGACGGCGACGGCATCCCTTTCCGCACCTATCCCGGCACGCATCCGACGCACGGCGCGTATTTCACCCGCGGCACCACCAAGGACCGCTACGCCCGCTACAGCGATGCCGGGCCCGATTACATCGACAACATGCAGCGCCTGCTCCGCAAGTTCGAGACGGCGAAGTCGATCGTGCCGAAGCCGCTCTTGTATCCGGCCGAGAAGCCGGCCCGCTTCGGCGCGATCTTCTACGGCTCGACGAGCCCTGCGATGCAGGAAGCGCTCGAGGTCCTCGGCGAGCGCGGCATCCACGTCAACGCGCTGCGCGTGCGTGCTTTCCCCTTCCAGGAAGAGATCAATGACTTCGTCGCGTCGCACCCGTGGGTGTTCGTGATAGAGCAGAACCGCGATGCGCAGCTGAAGACGATGCTCGTGAACGAAGCGAAGGTGAACCCGACGCGACTCCTCTCGATCTGCCACTACGACGGCACGCCGATCACCGCGCGCTACATCGTCGAGCAGATCTCGCAGCACGCAGCCGCGCGCACAGTCGTGCCGCTGAAGCGCGTATCGAACGCAGGATAGGATACCCATGACGTATCTCGCAAAACCCAAGCTTCACCACCCGACGCTCGCGAAAAACAAGGTCGGTTATGTCCGGCGGGACTACGAAGGCAAGATCTCGACCCTGTGCGCGGGCTGCGGGCACGATTCGATCAGCGCCGCGATCGTCCAGGCGTGCTGGGAGCTCGATATCGAGCCACATCGCGTCGCAAAGCTCTCGGGAATCGGGTGCTCGTCGAAGACGCCCGATTACTTCCTAGGCAACTCGCACGGCTTCAACAGTGTCCACGGGCGCATGCCGTCGGTGCTGACGGGCGCCAACCTCGCGAACCGCGACCTCCTTTACCTCGGCGTCTCGGGCGACGGCGACTCGGCCTCGATCGGCATCGGCCAGTTCGTCCACGCCATCCGGCGCGGCGTGAACATGGTCTACATTGTCGAGAACAACGGCGTGTACGGCCTCACCAAGGGCCAGTTTTCGGCGACCGCCGACAGGGGCTCGAAATCCAAGCGCGGCATCGCGAACATGGACGAGCCCCTCGACCTCATCGGGATGGCGCTGATCCTGGGCGCGACCTACATCGGGCGCAGCTTCTCGGGTGACAAGCAGCAGCTCGTCCCGCTCATAAAGGGCGCGATCGAGCACAAGGGCGCCGCGTTCATCGACGTCATCTCGCCGTGCGTGGCTTTCAACAACCACGCAGGCTCGACCAAGAGCTACGAGTACGTGCGCCAGCACAACGAAGCGGTGAACCGGCTGGATTTCATCGAAAGCCGCGACGAGATCACCGCGGAGTACGCTCCGGGTGAAGTGGTGCAGGTGATGCAGCACGACGGCTCGGCCATCCGGCTCCGGAAGCTCGCCGCCGATTACGACGCCACGGATCGCATCAAG
>NZ_JANODC010000259.1:0-1625 GCF_031412495.1 Rhizobacter sp.
CATGCGCCGCGGCGACGAGCTTGTAGAGCCGCTTCGTCGCATCGACCGGCGTCAGCCACCGCTCGCCTTCGGTGGACAGGGCGAAATCGGCCTCGGCCTCGGACAGGATGACGTGGCCGGCGTGGTCGGCCCGCGCCACCAGCGCGCTGATCAGCGGCAGGGCGCGCTCGTCGTCATTCATCTGCGCTGGCGCGACGCCATCCGGCGTGCGCCAGGCGCCGGGCGGGGGCCGCGGCGCCGATCCCCGTCGCCGCGCAGCAAGAGATAGCCCACCCCGAGGATGCCGACGACCACCAGCGCCTTGCGCGCGGCGCCGGCCGGGTTGTGCTTCAGCTCCGCCTTGCCGCCCATCTCGGCGAAGATGTTGGGAATGTGGCCGCGGGAAAGGTCGTCGACCAAGCCTTCGACCACGTTGACGCGGTCGGCCGCGAGCAGCAGCAGCCAGTGCCGGATGTCGTTCTCGCTGAAGCGGAAGGCGAAGCGGCGCATGCTGCCGCTGACGCCCGACGGCGGCGTGCTGGTGCCGAACACCGGCGTCATCGTCGGCCGCTCGTTGGACTTCAGGATCTCGACCGTCTGCTGCTGCTGCTCCGGCTGGTCCCAGTGCACGCCTTCCAGCCGCGGCGGCGTCCGCTCGCGCGGATAGGCGGGGCGGTTGGCATGGTCCAGGTCGGCGCCCCAGCCCTCGATATGCGCGTACTCGCGGGGCGTCTGCAGCGGGCTGCCCGTCGCTGCGGGGCTGCTCGTCCGCGTGCGGCCGCTTTCCAGCGTGGCGGTCCCTGCTTGGTTCGGTGCGTTCATTGCGTCACTCCATGCGGAACGAGAACGGTCTTGATGCAGTTGTCGAGCTTGCTCGAGAACATGTGATACGCGTCGGCGACATCCTCGAGCGGGGCCCGGTGCGTGATGATCTTGTGCGGCTGGACGCGCCCGGCCTGGATGTGCTCGATCAGCCGCGGCAGGTGGCGCTTCACGCTGGCCTGGTTCATGCGCAGGGTCAGGCCCTTGTTGATGGCGTTGCCGATCGGCACGGCGTTGAAGGTCGGCCCGTAGACGCCGACGATGGACACCACGCCTCCCTTGCGCACCGAGTTGATGCACCAGTGCAGCGCCGTCGCCGCGCCGGCCTGGAGCTTGAGCTTGCGGCCGGTCAGCCACTGCATGTAGTCGCCGACGGCTTCGCACCCGACCGCGTCGATGCAGACGTCGGCGCCGAGCCAGTCGGTCATCTTCTTGATGTGGATCGCCATGTCGTCGACCTCGGCAAGGTTGACCGTCTCGCACTGGGCGAAGTTGCGGACGAACTCGAGCCGGTAGTCGAGGTAGTCGACCACGATCACCCGGCCGGCGCCGAGCAGCCACGCGGACTTGGCAGCGAAGATGCCCACCGGCCCGGCACCGAACACGACCACCGTGTCGCCTTTCTCGATCTCGCCCATCTCGGCGGCCTGGTAGCCGGTGGGGAAGGCATCTGTGAGAAGGACGGCGTCGTCGAGCAGCATGTCGGCCGGGATCTTGGTCGGACCGACATCCGCCATCGGCACGCGCACGTACTCGGCCTGGCCGCCGTCGTAGCCGCCGGTGGTGTGCGAGTAGCCGAAGATGGCGCCGGACGCCGTCGCCTC
>NZ_JANODC010000260.1:0-5610 GCF_031412495.1 Rhizobacter sp.
CGACGATGCCCGCGGCATGGATCGCCGGGCTCGAATAATTGCGGCGCACCGTGGCCTTCATCTGGCCGAGCACCAGCTCAGCCTCGGCGCGGCTGCTACAGACCACGCTGAGCGCACCCGCGCGCTCGCCGTAGACGCTCATGCTTTTGGAGAACGAGTTGGCGACGAAGAAGCTCAGGCCCGACGCGGCGAGCAAGCGGATCGCGAAGGCGTCTTCCTCGATGCCATCGCCATAGCCCTGGTAAGCGATGTCGAGGTAGGGCAGCAAGCTGCGCTCGCGCAGCACCGGCAGCAATTGCTCCCATTGCGCGCGCGTCAGGTCGACGCCGGTCGGGTTGTGGCAGCAGGCGTGCAGCAGGACCACGCTGCGCGGCGGCAGGCTGCTCAGCGTGGCGAGCATCGCGTCGAACTTCAGGCCACCAGTGGTCGCGTCGTAGTACGGGTAGCTGTGCACGGCCATGCCGGCACCGTCGAACATCGAGGCGTGGTTCTCCCAGCTCGGGTCGCTGACCCAGACCGCGCTGCCCGGCAGCCAGCGGGCAAGGAAATCGGCGCCGACCTTGAGGCCCCCGCTCGAGCCGACCGACTGGATCGTGGCGACGCGCTTCGCTGCCAGCGCCTCGTGCTCGCGCCCGAACAGGAGCGTCTGGACTTCGCCGCGCATGTTGGCGGCGCCCTCGATGGGCAGGTAGGGCTTCGCGGCGTCGCGGGCACAGACGGAGCGCTCGGCGCGGCACACCGAATCGAGGACGGGAATGCGCCCGGCATCGTCGAAGTAGATGCCGATCGACAGGTTGATCTTGCCCGGACGCGGATCCTTCTGGAAGTCGTCGTTCAGGCTGAGGATGGGGTCGCCGGCGAACGGCTCGACGTGCTCGAACATGGCAGCAACGGGCCTAGGCCGCGAGCGCCTTCTCGATGTCGGGCTGCAGTGACTGCGGCGGGTCGGCGGGGCCATAGCGCTTGATGACCTGGCCGTCCTTGCCGACGAGGAACTTGGTGAAGTTCCACTTGATCCCCTTGGTGCCGAGGATGCCGCGCGCTTCGGCGGTGAGCCACTTCCAGAGCGGGTGCGCCTGGTCGCCGTTGACATCGACCTTGGCCATCATCGGGAAGCTGACGCCGTAGTTCGCCTGGCAGAAGGTGGCGATCTCCTGGTTCGAGCCCGGGTCCTGGGCGCCGAACTGGTTGCTCGGAAAGCCGATGACCACCAGCCCGCGGTCCTGGTACTTCTGCCACAGCGCCTCGAGGCCCGCGAACTGGGGCGTGAAGCCGCACTGGCTGGCGGTGTTGACGATCAGCGCCACCTTGCCTCGCTGCGTCGACAGGTGCGCTGGCTTGCCCTCGATCGAGGTCGCCTCGAAGTCGAACAGGCTTTTCTCTCTGGCGGCCATTCTTTTTCCGAAGGAGTGACGAGTGGACGGCGATGGTAGCGCCGGCCTGCCTTTCAATGCCCGGGGCCGGGGCGCGCCGCGGCCAGGAGCGCCCCGGCCACGATGAGGGCGCCGCCGATGGCGACGCGGGCCGACGGCTCGCTCGCACCGAGGGCGATCGCCGATGCCGACGCGAAGACCACCTCGGTGAGCATCACCACCGAGGTCCGGTTCGCGGGCAGGCGCGCCGCGCCGTACTGCAGGGCGAGGTTGCCGGTCAGGAACAGCAGGGTGAGGCCGCCGAGGGGCAGCAGCCAGGCGGCGGCGAGCGCCGGCGGCGGGTCGGCGCGGCCGCTCGCCGTCAGCGCCACGGCCAGGGCGGCGGCAACCACGGCGCCGCCCAGGAACATCGCCAGGGCGCGGCCTTCCTCGGGCCGGTGCGCCTCGCGCCGCAGCATCACGTTGTTGAAGGCGAACGAGAAGCCGCCAATGACGCCGAGCCAGTCGGCGAGCGAGCCCGGCAGCGGCAGCCCGACCGGCGTCGGCTTCGCGTCGCCGCCGCCTGGCCACAGGACGACGACGGCGCCCACCAGGCCGAGGGCGATGCGCAGCCACCCCGCCGAGGTGAGTCGCTCGCCGAGGACGAGGCGGGCGAGCAGCACCGTCCACAGCGGCATCAGGTAGAACAGGAGGACGACGCGGACCACGTCGCCGATCGTCACCGCCCAGTTGAACGAGGCGTTGGTGACGCCGGCCGCCGTCACCAGGACCCAGAGCGCCGGCGTCGTCAGCACTTGGCGCACCGCCTGCGGCCGCGCCGCGACGATGGCCAGCGAGGCGAGCGTGAAGACGATCGCCGTGGCCCAGAGCGGGTGCAGCCCCAGCCCCTGCAGGTGCCGGAACGGCCACCACGAGGTGCCCCAGACGAAGGCGTTGACGACCAGCGCCAGGCTGGGCAGGAGGGCGACGTTCATGGCGCGTGGCAGCGCTCGGGCAAGGGCCGTTGCGGGCCCTAGTGCTTGTCGAGGCGGGCGATCGACAGCAGGTGCCTGATCTCTTCGGGATAGCGCGCGCAGTTCGAGAGATGCCAACGCCGGATGATCCACATCGTCCCGGCGACCAGCAGGCCGAAGATCGCGATCGCCGCGAAGGCCGACAGGCCGAAGCGGGTCAGGGCGGTGTAGAAGGCGCCGAGGCCGAGGATGCAGGCCTGCTCGTTGAAGTTCTGCACGGCGATCGATCGGCCCGCGCCCATCAGGTTGGCGCCGCGGTGCTGCAGCAGCGCGTTCATCGGCACGACCAGGAAGCCGCCGATGGCGCCGAGCACGATCAGGAACGGCGCCGCCACCCAGACGTTGGTGATCAGGTCGAGGCCGACCACGAGCACGCCCATGGCGATGCCCAGCGGGATGACGTTGGTGGCCTGGTCGAGGCGCATCCGCATCGAGGCGACGACGGCGCCCACGGCCGTGCCGATGGCAACGACGCCGACCAGCGCCGACGCCTGCGGCGTGCCGTAGCCGAGCGCCGCGGCGGCCCAGGCGAAGACGATGACCCGCAGGTTGCCGGAGACGCCCCAGAACAGCGTCGTCGTCGCCAGCGAGATCTGGCCGAGCTTGTCGTTCCACAGACGCGCGTTGCAGCTCGAGAAGTCGCGCACCAGCGAGCCGATGCCGTGCGCCAGGGGCTGCAGCGGCGCATCGGTGCGCGGGATGCGCATGTTGAAGAGGGCGGCGACGATGTAGAGGATGGCGATCAACGCCACCGCCGCCTCGGGCGCGCTCTGGATGCCGGTATCGAAGACCGGCACGTCGAAGGCCAGCAGGTGCTCGGACACGACCCGGCCGACCAGCTGCCCGCCGAGCAGCACGCCGAGGATGATCGACAGGATGGTGAGGCCCTCGATCCAGCCGTTGGCCTTGACCAGCTGCGAGTTCGGCAGCAGCTCGGTGAGGATCCCGTACTTGGCCGGCGAGTACGCGGCGGCGCCGAGCCCGACGATGGCGTAGGCGAGCAGCGGGTGGGCGCCGAACAGCATGAGCAGGCAGCCGACGATCTTGATCGTGTTCGAGATCAGCATCACCGTGCCCTTCGGCACCGCGTCGGCGAAGGCGCCGACGCCCGGAGCGAGGATCACGTAGAAGAGCGCGAACATCGGCGTCAGCGCGGGGATGTGCCAGGAAGGCGCGCCGCCGGTCCGGAGCAGTTCGATGGCAGCCACCAGCAGGGCGTTGTCGGCCAGCGAGCTGAAGAACTGCGCCGCCATGATGGTGTAGAAGCCTTTTTTCATTCGCTATGCGTCGGCTCCTGTCGGGCCGCGTGGTCACGGCCCGTCTCCCTGCGGCGGGGTTTATAGCACGCGCGTTTCGGCCCTCTGCGGGCACGTCCGCGAGACGGGTGCACTGGCAGAATCGGCCGCATGCCGCGTCCCGTCGAAGCGCTGATCCACGCCGGCGCGCTGCGCGCGAACCTCGAGGTGGCGCGGCGCGCGGCCGGCGGCGCCCGCGTCTGGGCCGTCGTCAAGGCCGACGCCTACGGGCACGGCATCGCCAACGTCCACGAGGCGCTGCAGGGCGCCGACGGCTTCGCCCTGCTCGACGTCGCCGAGGCCGAGCGCCTGCGCGAGCTCGGCTGGCGCGGGCCGGTGCTCCTGCTCGAAGGTTGCTTCGACGCGCGCGACCTCGAGGCATGCAGTCGCCTGAAGCTCTGGCACGTCGTCCACTCGACGGCGCAGATCGATCTGCTCGCGGCCTTGAAGACCGATCGCCCGCACCGCGTCTTCCTGAAGCTGAACAGCGGCATGAACCGGCTCGGCTTTGCGCCGGCGAGCTTTCGCGCCGCCTGGCTGCGCCTCGACGCCCTGGCTCAGGTCGAAGAGATCACCTTGATGACGCACCTGGCCGACGCCGACGCCGCCGACCCCCGCGCGATCGAGCCGGCGCTGGCCACGTTCGAGGCGGCGACGCGCGAGCTGCCGGGCGAGCGCTCGATCTGCAACAGCGCGGCGACCCTGCGCTTCGGCAGCCGCCTCGGCGGTGAGGGCTGGGTCCGCCCGGGCATCCTGCTGTACGGGTCGTCGCCCGACCACCCGCTTCGCAGCGCCGCCGACTGGGGCCTGGCGCCGGCCATGAGCCTGCGCACGCGCATGATCGCGGTGCAGGAGCTGGCGGTCGGCGCAAGCGTCGGCTACGGCAGCAGCTTCACCGCGACCGCCCCCATGCGCGTCGGCGTCGCCGCCTGCGGCTATGCCGACGGCTACCCGCGCCTGGCCCCCGGGACGAACGAGCGCGGCACGCCGGTGCTCGTCGACGGCGTGCGCACGCGCACGGTGGGCCGGGTCTCGATGGACATGATCACGGTCGACCTGTCGCCCGTTCCGGCGGCGCGCGTCGGCAGCGAGGTCGTGCTCTGGGGCCGCTCGGAGGGCGGCGCGGTCCTGCCGATCGACGAGGTGGCGCAGGCCGCCGGGACCGTCGGCTACGAGCTGATGTGCGCGCGCGCGCCGCGGGTGCCGGCGCGCATCGCCGGGTGAGCACCGCCCCCGTCGTCGACGAATCCGAGGTCGAGATCACCGCCGTCCGGGCCCAGGGCGCGGGCGGGCAGAACGTCAACAAGGTCTCGAGCGCCATCCACCTGCGCTTCGACATCGCCGCCTCGTCGCTGCCCGAGCCGATCAAGGAGCGCCTGCTCGCGCGCACCGACCGGCGCGTCACCGACCAGGGCGTGCTCGTCATCAAGGCGCAGCGCCACCGCAGCCAGGACATGAACCGGCGCGACGCGATGCTGCGCCTCAACGAGCTGGTCGCGCGCGCCGCCGAGGTGGCGCCGACGCGCCGGCCGACGCGGCCGACGCGGGCCTCGCGCGAGCGGCGCCTCGAAGGCAAGAGCGTGCGCTCGCAGGTCAAGGCCGGCCGCGCCAAGGTCTCGGACGCGGGCTGAGCAGCCCTCGGCTCCGCATCGGTGCAGGGTCGCGACGCCGGAGCCGGCGCGGCTACAGTCGATCGGATGGCGAAGGAGAGATCGGTCTACACCTGCACCGAGTGCGGTGGCGCGAACGCGAAGTGGCTCGGCAAGTGCCCGCACTGCGGGGCCTGGAACACGCTGGTCGAGACGGTCGCCGAGAGCGCCGCCAAGCCGCGCTATGCCAGCGCCGGCCGCGGTCTCCTGCCCGGCGAAGCGGTGGCGACGCTGGCCGAGATCGAGGCCAGCGACGCCGAACGCCAGCCGACCGGGATCG
>NZ_JANODC010000261.1:0-2469 GCF_031412495.1 Rhizobacter sp.
ATGTTCGGATGCGAGAGCATCTTCTCGAACATGCGCGTGTAGCCGTTCTTCGGCATCGCCTGGAAGGTGTCGGCGAAGTAGCGGTCGTCGCGGTTGGTGCGCGTTGGCACGCGCGCCGTCACGCTCGCGTCGAGCTCGGACGGGTCGAGCCCCCACTGCTTTCGCGTGTAGTTGCGGAAGAACTTGTTGTACAGGTCGCGGCCGACCTTGCTGACGACGACGTCCTCCGAGGTGAGGATCTTGTCCTTCTTCTCGGCCACCGACTCGAACCACTTCTCCATCTCGAAGGAGGTGAGGCTCAGGCCGTACAGGCTGTTGACGGTGTCGAGGTTGATCGGGATCGGCACGTTCTTGCCGTCGACGCTGGCCAGCACGCGGTGCTGGTACGGGCGCCACTCGGTGAACTGCGACAGGTAGTCGAAGATGTCGGCCGAATTCGTGTGGAAGATGTGCGGGCCGTACGGGTGGATCAGGATGCCGGCGTCGTCGTGCCGGTCGTAGGCGTTGCCGCCGATGTGCGGCCGCTTGTCGATGATGAGCACCCGCTGGTTCAGCTGGGTCGCCAGGCGCTCGGCGAGCACGCTGCCGGCAAAGCCGGCACCGACGATCAGGGTATCGAAACCGGCCTGGCCGGGGATGGCGCGCGAAGCTGCCGATTGAAGGACCGCACTGCTCTTGTCCACGAAGGTCCCTCGATAGGTTGGGTAGGGTGAATGAAGGTTGTCGTCGGGGGCAAGCAGCGTGCCTGCGACCCCCCGCGATTACTAGGCCCCGGGCGTGTCGCCTTTTGCGCCGCGCAGGTTGTCCGCGTAGGCTTTGTCGGTTGCTTCGGAACGGCTGGTGTCCACCTTGCCGCTCTCCGCGTCCTTCTGGGCCTGTTTCATGATGTCGCGCGGCGCGCTGCGACCGCTGTCGCTCGACTCGTCGCGCTCGTGCGGCATGCGCGGCACGGCCTCGCCGTCCTTCGCGGAGCGGGTGGTGCTTTCGGGCGTGGGTTTGGGGGAGGTGGCCATGCCGTGTTGAAGCAATCCGCATGCCGCGCGGGCATTCGGCTTGCCGGACCGTGCACGGCGAATTCGCCCGCCCACCAGCACCGAGACATGAACGACACCGAAGAGGCCGTCAGCAAGCAGATTCGCATCCAGCAGGAGCAGGATGCGAAAGACGAGAGCAGGAAGACGGACGGCAAAGGCGGCGGGGACGAAGGCGCCGTCCAGGCCGGTGCCCGCGCGCAGCCCGAGAAGCTGCCCGCGCAGCATCAGCAGAAGCCGGGCAGCGAGGCCGAACTCGAGCTCAAGCCGCAGTTCATGGCGCCCGACTACAAGGGCAGCGGCAAGCTCGAGGGCATGACCGCCATCGTCACCGGCGCCGACTCCGGCATCGGCCGTGCCGTCGCCGTGCTGTTCGCACGCGAGGGCGCCGACGTGACCGTGGCCTACCTCGACGAGCACGAGGACGCCGAGAAGACGAAGCAGTGCATCGAGGCCGAGGGCCGACGCTGCCTGCTGATGCCAGGCGACGTGAAGGACCGGGCGGTCTGCGACCGCATCGTCGCCGAGACGGTGCGCACCTTCGGCAAGCTCGACGTGCTGGTGAACAACGCCGCCTTCCAGGAGCACGCCTCGTCGATCGAGGACATCACCGAGGAGCGCCTCGACGAGACCTTCCGCACCAACATCTACGGCTACTTCCACATGGCGCGCGCCGCCCAGCCGCACCTGAAGGAGGGCGCGTCGATCATCAACACCGGCTCGGTCGTCGGCCTGCGCGGCAGCGCCCGGCTGCTCGACTACTCGGCGACCAAGGGAGCGATCCACGCCTTCACCAAGTCGCTGGCGCAGAACGTCATCGACAGGGGCATCCGCGTCAACGCGGTCGCGCCGGGCCCGGTGTGGACGCCGCTCAACCCGGCCGACTCGCCGGCCGACAAGGTGGCCGCGTTCGGCCAGGACAGCGACATGAAGCGCGCAGCCCAGCCCGAGGAGCTGTCGCCGGCCTACGTGTTCCTGGCCGCGCCGGTGTGCTCGGGCTACATCACCGGCATCGTACTGCCGGTGACGGGGAGCGTCGGCGCGATCTGAGCCGGCGCCGCGAGCGCAGCGCTCACGGGCGCGCGAAGGCGAGCGCCTTCATCGCCCTGGCGAGCGTCTGCTTCGTCTTCGCGTAGTCGGCCCACGGGTCGACGCGCTCCTCGATACGCTCGTGCACGCTGCCGAGCTTCCAGTGGTCGCCGGCCGTCACGGCCTTCAGCTCGTCCCACGCGCACGGCACCGACACGCCCAGGCCGGGCCGGGCCCGCAGCGACCAGGCGCACACGGTCGTCGCGCCGAAGCCGTTGCGCAGGTAGTCGACGAAGATCTTCCCGACGCGGTTCTTCGGCCCGCTCTTGGCGACGAAGCGATCCGGGATGACCTCGGCCAGGTGCTCGACGATGCGCTTCGACAGCGCCTTGACGGTGTCCCAGTCTTC
>NZ_JANODC010000262.1:0-1756 GCF_031412495.1 Rhizobacter sp.
GATGCCCGCCGGTGACGCGGCCGCGATGTTGCCGGCCGGCGAGATGTGATCGGTCGTGATGCTGTCGCCGAACATGCCGAGCACCTTCGCCCCGCTGATCGGCGTGATGCCGGGCGGCGTCATCGTCATGCCGGCGAAGTAGGGCGGCAGCGCGACGTACGTGCTGGCCGGATCCCAGGTGTACGTCTCGCCGACCGGCGTGGGCAGGTCGCGCCACTGCGCGTCGCCTGCGAACACGTCGGCATACTCCTTCTCGAACTGCTCGCGCTTGACGCTCGCCAGCACCTCGGCTTCCACCTCCGGCAGCGTCGGCCAGATGTCCTTCAGGTAGACCGGCCCGCGATCACCGATGCCCAGCGGCTCGGTGGCGAAGTCGATGTCCATCCGGCCGGCGAGCGCGTAGGCGACCACCAGCGGCGGACTGGCGAGGTAGTTGAAGCGCGTCTGCGGATTGACGCGTCCCTCGAAGTTGCGGTTGCCGCTCAGCACCGCCGTGGCGACGAGCTTCCCGCTGTCGATCGCGCTGCTGATCTCCTCGGGGAGCGGCCCGCTGTTGCCGATGCAGGTGGTGCAGCCGTAGCCCACCGTCTGGAAGCCCAGCTGGTCGAGGTACTTGTCGACACCGCTCTTGGCGAAGTACTCGGTGACCACCTTCGAGCCCGGCGCCAGCGACGTCTTGACCCACGGCTGCGTGCGCAGCCCCGCCTTCACCGCGGCGCGCGCGAGCATGCCGGCGGCGAGCATCACACTCGGGTTGCTGGTGTTGGTGCAGCTGGTGATCGCGGCGATGACGACCGCGCCGTGCGTGAGCTGGAAGGTCTCGCCCTTGTAGTGCACCGTCACACCAGTGGCGGTCGCCGGCTCCATCACGGCGGTGCCGGTTGCCGCGGCACTCGATGCTGCCTGCGTCGCCAGCCCGGCCAGCGTCTCGGCGAGGTTGGTGCGGTAGTTGGCCTTCGACTCGGTCAGCGGAATGCGATCCTGCGGGCGGCGCGGCCCGGCCATCGACGGCACGACGGTCGAGATGTCGAGCGCGATCGTGTCGGTGTACTCGGGATCCGGCGATGCGTCGGTGCGGAAGGTGCCCTGCGCCTTCGAATACGCCTCCACCAAAGCCACCTGCTGTTCGCTGCGGCCGCTCAGGCGCAGGTAGTTCAGCGTCTCGGCGTCCACGGGGAAGAAGCCCATCGTGGCGCCGTATTCCGGAGCCATGTTGGCGATCGTGGCGCGATCGGCGAGCGACAGGTTGCTGAGGCCCGCGCCGTAGAACTCCACGAACTTGCCGACGACCTTCTTCTTCCGCAGCATCTCGGTCACGGTCAGCACCAGGTCCGTGGCGGTGGCGCCGATGGGCAGCTTGCCGGTGAGCTTGAAGCCGATCACGTCGGGCACCAGCATCGACAGCGGCTGGCCGAGCATCGCCGCTTCCGCCTCGATGCCGCCCACGCCCCAGCCGAACACGCCGAGGCCGTTGATCATCGTGGTGTGACTGTCGGTGCCGACCAGCGAATCGAAGTACGCATGCCGCGACCCGTCGTCATCGGCGCGCGAAAAGACGGTCTGGCCGAGGTACTCGAGGTTCACCTGATGGCAGATGCCCGTACCCGGCGGGACGGCGCGGAAATTCTTCAGTGCCGTCTGGCCCCAGCGCAGGAACTGGTAGCGTTCCGTGTTGCGCTCGAACTCCAGCGCGACGTTGGCGTGGAACGCCTCGGCGGTGCCGAACTCGTCGACCTGCACCGAGTGGTCGATGACC
>NZ_JANODC010000263.1:0-6868 GCF_031412495.1 Rhizobacter sp.
GTCGCGGCGGCGGCGGCGGTTCATCGGGCGGTGGCAACGGCGGCGGCTTCGGCGGCGGCTTCGGCGGCAGCGGACGTCGCGGCCGTTGACCGCCCTGGCGCGGCCGGCCGGGCCCGCCCCCTACAATCGAAGGCTTTGCCCAAGCCCTCCGGAGAACAGGATATGGCCCTCGAACGCACCCTTTCGATCATCAAGCCCGACGCGGTGGCCAAGAACGTCATCGGGCAGATCTACGCACGCTTCGAGGGGGCCGGCTTGAAGGTCGTGGCGGCGCGGATGGCGCATCTGTCGCGAAGCGAGGCCGAGGCCTTCTACGCGGTGCACAAGGCGCGTCCGTTCTTCGGTGACCTGGTCTCCTTCATGATCTCGGGGCCGGTCATGATCCAGGTGCTCGAAGGCGAGGACGCCATCGCCAAGAACCGGCAGCTGATGGGCGCCACCGATCCGAAGAAGGCCGACAAGGGGACGATCCGCGCGGACTTCGCGGCGAGCATCGATGCCAACGCGGTGCACGGCTCCGACGCGGCGGAGACCGCGGCGATCGAGATCGGCTTCTTCTTCGCCGGCATGAACATCCACGGGCGCTGACGGCCCACGCGGCATGGTGAACCTGCTCCAGTTCGATCGCGACGCGCTCGGGGACTGGTGCGAGCTGCGGGGCGAGAAGCGCTTCCGCGCGACCCAGCTGTTCCGCTGGATCCATCAGCGCGGCGTCGGCGACTTCGCGGCCATGTCCGACCTGGCGCAGGGCTTTCGCGACAAGCTCGTCGGCGCGGCCGAGGTGGCGAGCCTGCCGATCGTCAGCGAACAGGTTGCCGCCGACGGCACGATCAAGTGGCTGTTCGACGTCGGCGGCGGCGACGCGGTGGAAACCGTGTTCATTCCGGAAACCGGGCGCGGCACGCTGTGCATCTCGTCGCAGGCCGGCTGTGCGGTGAATTGCAGTTTCTGCGCCACCGGGCACCAGGGTTTCAGCCGCAACCTGGGCACGGCCGAGATCGTCGCGCAGCTGCGCCACGCCGAGTTCGAGCTGCGTCGCCGCCTCTCGTTGGCGGCCGGAGAGCGCGCCGTCACCAACGTCGTCATGATGGGCATGGGCGAACCGCTGCAGAACTACGGCGCGCTGGTGCCGGCCCTTCGCACGATGCTCGACGACCACGGCTACGGCCTGTCGCGCCGACGGGTGACCGTCTCGACCTCGGGCGTCGTGCCGATGATCGACCGTCTGCGCGACGATTGCCCGGTCGCGCTCGCCGTGTCGCTCCATGCACCCGACGATGCGCTGCGCGACGCGCTCGTTCCGCTCAATCGCAAGTACCCGATCGCCGAGCTGCTCGCCGCCTGCCGGCGCTACCTCGGGCGCGCGCCGCGCGACTTCGTCACCGTCGAGTACTGCATGCTCGACGGCGTCAACGACTCTCCGACGCAGGCCGAGGCCTTGCTGCAGCTCGTTCACGGCGACGGCACGGCTGCGCGGCCGGGACTGCCCTGCAAGATCAACCTCATTCCCTTCAACCCGTTCGCCGCGTCGGGGCTGAAGCGCTCGCCGCCGGCGCGCGTGGCGGCGTTCGCGAAGGTCCTGCAGGACGGCGGCGTCGTGACGACGGTCCGGCGCACGCGCGGCGACGATATCGCCGCGGCCTGCGGCCAGCTCGCCGGCGAGGTGCAGGATCGCACCGGGGTGGAGCAGAGGCGGGCGCGTGCCGCGGCGGTGCCTGTGGCGCCGCCGCGCTCGCGGCGGGCCGCGCCTGCGGGCAGCATGGAACGGGCACGGTGAGAACGATGGCTGGTGAATGGGTTCGTTGCGTCCGCTGGCTGTCGCTCGGCGGCGCCCTGGGCGCCCTCCTCGCGGGCTGCGCCGTGCCGACACCGCCGGTCGCTGCAGCGAACGAGACGCGCGACCGGGTCACCGCCTCCGACGAGCCCGAGGCGCAGAAGCGGGCGCGGGCGCGGATGGAGCTCGCTTCGGCCTACTTCGAGCGCGGGCAGATGACGACCGCGCTGGACCAGGTCAAGCAGGCGATCGCGGCCGATCCGCTCTACGGCGAGGCCTTCAACCTGCGCGGGCTCATCTACAGCAACATGGGCGATCTGGTGCTCGCCGAAGAGAGCTTCCGGCGTGCGCTGCAGCTCAATGCGCGCGACGCCGACGCGATGCACAACTATGGCTGGTTCCTCTGCCAGCACAAGCGTTACGGCGACTCGACGGCGCAGTTCACGCAGGCCCTGGCCGTGCCGCAGTACCGCGGCGCATCGCGGACCCTGCTCGCGCTCGGCGTCTGCCAGGCCTTCGCCGGCCAGCTCGCCGATGCCGACGCGACTCTGTCGCGCGCCTACGAGCTCGATCCCGGCAACCCGTTCACCGGGACCAACCTGTCCGAGGTGCTCTTCAAGCGCGGCGAGTTCGAGCGCGCCCGCTTCTACATCCGCCGCGTCAATGCCCTGCCCAACGTGACGAACGCGCAGACCTTGTGGCTCGCCGCCCGCATCGAGCACAAGCTCGGCAACGAGCAGGGCGCGCTGGAGTTCGGCAACCAGTTGCGCAACCGCTTCCCCAATGCGCGCGAGGCAGCGGCCTTCTCGCGCGGCGCATTCGATGAGTGACGAGGTCGCTGCAGCGCCCCCTGCAGCGGCAACGGCCGGTCGCCTGCTGCGGGAAGCGCGCGAGCGGCAAGGGCTGCACATCGTCGCGCTGTCGGCCATGATCAAGGTGGCGCCCAAGAAGCTCGAGCTGCTCGAGGCGGACCGGATCGATGCCTTGCCAGACGCCACGTTCGCACGGGCCTTGGCCCAGACCGTCTGTCGCGCCCTCAAGATCGACGCCGCTCCGGTCCTCGCGCTGCTGCCGGTCGCCGGGCACCGTCTCGAGCAGCTCGGGCGCAGCCTGAACACGCCGTTCCGCGAGCGCCCTGGAGCGCTCGTGCAGCGCGAGGGGCCCACTGTGGCCAGCAGCCCGGCGTTCTGGATCACCGGGCTCGTCCTCCTGGCAGCCGTGACCGTGTACCTGCTTCCGGCCGGGCTCATCCGGACGGGCAGCAGCCGCGTGCAGGCCGCGTCCGCGCCGGACCCGCGGACCAACGAAGTGCCCGGCATGCCGCCCGACGTTTCGGCGAGCACGCCGAACCCGGCGCTGCCGGGCGAACCCAATGGCCTGTCGCCGGCGTCGGCGCTGCCCGGCGCGCCGCCGCCGGAGCCGCCCGCCGCCGACGTTCCGCCGGTGCCCGTGCCGGCTCCGGCGCTTCCGTCCGGCCCCGGCGCCGTTCCCAGATAGTCGATCGTGGAGGCGACCATGCGCGACGACCTTGCTGCAGCCCTCGACTCGTTCGTCGAGCCGGCGCATCCGGCGCCGCGTCGTTCGCGCCAGGCGACGGTGCGCTGGGGCTCGCGGGTGGTGACGGTCGGCGGCGATGCACCGGTGCGGGTCCAGTCCATGACCAACACCGACACCGTCGATGCGGTCGGCACCGCGATCCAGGTCAAGGAGCTCGCGATCGCCGGCTCCGAGATGGTCCGCATCACCGTCAACACGCCCGAAGCCGCGGCGGCCGTGCCCTACATCCGCGAGCAGCTCGACCGCATGGGCATCGACGTGCCGCTGATCGGCGACTTCCACTACAACGGGCATCGCCTGCTCACCGACTACCCGGCCTGTGCCGAAGCGCTCTCGAAGTACCGCATCAACCCGGGCAATGTCGGCAAGGGCGACAAGCACGATCGCCAGTTCGCGGAGATGGTCGAGGCGGCGGTCCGCTACGCGAAGCCGGTCCGCATCGGCGTCAACTGGGGCAGCCTCGACCAGGAGCTGCTGACCGAGCTGATGGACGAGAACGCGCACCTCGCCGAGCCGCACGAGCCGCGCCAGATCATGTACCGGGCGATCCTGCTCTCGGCGATCCAGTCGGCGCGCCGCGCCGAGGAGATCGGCCTGGCGCCGGAGCAGATCATCCTGTCCTGCAAGATGTCCGGCGTGCAGGACCTTATCAGCGTCTACCGCGCCCTGGCGCGCCGCTGCGACTACCCGCTGCACCTCGGCCTCACCGAAGCGGGGATGGGAACGAAGGGAACGGTCGCCTCGGCGGCGGCGCTCGCCGTCCTCCTGCAGGAAGGTATCGGCGACACGATCCGCGTCTCCCTGACGCCGCAGCCCGGCGAAGCGAGGACCCAGGAGGTCGTCGTCGCCCTGGAGATCCTGCAGTCGCTCGGCCTGCGCGCCTTCAACCCGAGCGTCACCGCCTGCCCCGGCTGCGGCCGGACGACGAGCACCACCTTCCAGGAGCTCGCCAAGCAGATCGACGATTTCCTGCGCGCCCAGATGCCGGTCTGGAAGGCCCGCTATCCCGGGGTCGAGACGATGAAGGTCGCGGTCATGGGCTGCATCGTCAACGGCCCCGGCGAGAGCAAGCATGCGGACATCGGCATCAGCCTGCCCGGCACCGGCGAGGCGCCGGCCGCGCCGGTGTTCATCGACGGCGAGAAGGCCCTGACCCTGCGCGGCGACAACATCGCCGGCGAGTTCCACGCGCTGGTCGAGCGCTACATCGAGAAGCGCTTCGGCTCGACCGCGGTCGCATGACCGCCGGCATGAGAGCGAACGCGCGAAGCCGCCGATGAGCGGGATCCTGCGCGCCGTCAAGGGCATGAACGACATCCTGCCGCCGGAGTCGTCGCGCTGGGAGTGGTTCGAGGACAAGGTGCGCTCGCTCATGCGCCGCTACGCCTACGTCAACGTGCGAACACCCGTGGTCGAGCCGACGGCGCTCTTCGTGCGCGGCCTCGGCGAAGTGACCGACATCGTCGAGAAGGAGATGTACTCCTTCGAGGACGCGATGAACGGCGACCGGCTGACGCTGCGCCCGGAGGCGACGGCCGGGATCGTTCGCGCCATGATCGAGCACAACGCGCTCTACAACGGGCCGCTGCGCGTGTGGAGCCAGGTGGCGGTGTTTCGCCACGAGCGGCCGCAGAAGGGCCGCTACCGGCAGTTCCACCAGATCGACGTCGAGGCGCTCGGCCACCCGGGCCCGGACGTCGACGCCGAGCAGATCCTGATGTGCCGGGCCCTGCTGCAGGACCTCGGCCTCCAGGTCGGCGCGGACGTCCGCCTCGAGCTCAACAGCCTGGGCCAGGCGAACGAGCGCAGCGCCCACCGCGCCGCGCTGATCGCCCACCTCGAGCGGCACGCGGACGCGCTCGACGACGACGCCCGGCGACGCCTGCACAGCAACCCCTTGCGCGTCCTCGACAGCAAGAACCCGGCGATGCAGGAGATCGTCGAAGCGGCGCCGCGGCTGATGGAGTTCCTGGGCGCCGAGTCGCTCGCCCACTTCGCCGCGGTGCGCCGGGTGCTCGACGCCGCCGGGCTCGCCTACCGCGTCAACCCGCGTCTGGTTCGCGGGCTCGACTACTACAACCTCACCGTGTTCGAGTGGGTCACCGATCGGCTCGGTGCCCAGGGCACGGTCTGCGGCGGCGGCCGCTACGACGGCCTTTTCGAGCAGCTCGGTGGCAAGCGGACGCCGGCGGTCGGCTGGGGCATGGGCATCGAGCGCATGCTGCTGCTGCTCGAGGCGGCCGGCACGTCGATGCCGGCGACCGCGGTCGACGTCTACGCCATCGTTCCCGAAGCGGCGGCGCTCGCGGTGGCGATGCGCACCTGCGAGGCGCTGCGCGCTGCCGGCCTTTCGGTGCAGATGCACGCCGCGGCTGCCGACGGAGCGGGCAGCATGAAGTCGCAATTCAGGAAGGCCGACGCGAGCGGTGCCCGCTTCGCCCTGGTCTTCGGCCCCGATGAACTGGCGCGGGGCGAAGCGGGTCTGAAGGACCTGCGCGATCCTTCGATACCGCAGATCGCGGTCCCCCTCGAGCCCATCGACCGGCTCCTTTCCCGCATCCCGGGCGCGCCACCTCGCGCTTCATAATCTCGGGTTCCCCTGAGAAAACCCATGGCCAGCCACCTCGACCTCGAAGAACAGGAACAACTCGACCAGCTCAAGGCGTTCTGGAAGCAGTACGGCAACCTCGTCACCTGGGTCCTGATCCTGGCCCTCGGCAGCTATGCGGCGTGGAACGGCTGGAACCTGTGGCAACGCGACCAGGGCGCCAAGGCCGGCTCGCTGTACGACGAGCTCGACAAGGCCGCCCGCGCCGGCGACGCGGACCGCACGACGCGCATCTTCGCGGACATGAAGGAGCGCTACCCGCGCGCCACCTTCAGCCACCAGGGCGGGCTGGTCGCCGCGCGCACGGCTGCCGACAAGGGCCAGCTCGACGCCGCCAAGGCGAGCCTGGCCTGGGTCGCCGAGCACGCCGGCCAGGACGAGTACCGCGCCATCGCGCACCTGCGCCTGGCCGGAATCCTGCTCGACGAGAAGAAGTTCGACGAGGCGCTGAAGCAGGTCGATGCGGTCGGCGCGGGCGAGTTCGCCGCGCTGGCGGCCGACCGGCGCGGCGACATCCTGCAGCTGCAGGGCAAGTCCGACGAAGCGAAGGCTGCGTACCAGAAGGCGTGGCAGGGCATGGATGCGAAGGTCGACTACCGGCGCGTCGTCGAGGCCAAGCTGAACGTGCTCGGCGGCGCCCCGGCGGCCAGCGCCGCCGTCGCGGCTTCGGGAGCCGGTCGATGAGCGCGGCGGGCCGCTGCCGAGCAGCTCGTGCTCGCCCTTCGACCTGGCTCGCCGCGCTTCTCGGCGCGGCGCTCCTCGGCGCGTGCGCCCTCGGCTCCGGCCGCCCGGACCCGAAGCCGCTCGAGCCCATCACCGCGCCGATCACGGTCCGTCCGGCCTGGAACCAGGGCATCGGCGCGGTCCAGTTTCCGCTGACCGTGGCCGTCAACGCCGGCGTGCTCACCGTCGCCGCCAGCGACGGCAGC
>NZ_JANODC010000264.1:0-2678 GCF_031412495.1 Rhizobacter sp.
GTGCGGGCCCAGATGCGAACTGCTCAGCGGGGCTCCATCCCTATCGCGTGGTCACTGCCGATCGAGTGCCACCCAGGGTTGGTCGAGCTTGCCCGCTGCCGGTCTGACCTGTTCAGCGCGTCTTCGTCTTCACGTCGTGCAAGGAAGCTGTCGATGAGGTGGGCTACGCCCCTGTCGGCTTGAGGCTGAGGTGGTTCGGGGAAGACGTCGCCTCGCGTCATCACCGCCCACAGGATCCTGGCGTTCTTGTTAGCCAGCGCGACGACCGCCTTCTGCCAGCCCGAGCGTTCGCGCAGCGCCGCGGCCCAGGTCGAGATCAGCTCAATGCGCCGGCATGGGTGGTCACTGCGGCGACTCGGCGTTCCTTGTTGCAGGTCTCTCGTTGCTAGCGCAGGCAGCCGAGGCCACCCGCGTCCAAGCATGGCTCGCTGTCCCCCTGCTGCTTGCCATGGTCGTGCCAGCTGGTGGGGTCGCGTTCGGAGGCGGTGAGAGGGAATGCCAGGCGGGCGTTTCGTTCCTGGAGCTCGAATTCGCTTGCCGAGGAGTATTCGGCCTCGGTGCCCTATTCGGCCTAGGCGTCCTGGTCTTCGCCATTCACAGCGCCGTCCTTGGCAAGCATGAGGGCTAACCCCTTAGTGGACTTCCATTGCTGTCAAGCATCCGATGGCGTCCCGGACCTGCCGGTTTGCGTCGCTACCGGTGCCACCGTCGCCGAGGCAGATCCGAGATCCGAGGAGCCATCGCCTTTTGTCCGGATGGCATGCGCGAGGATGGTCTGACTCTCCCCGTACCACCAAAGCAAGATCGAATGCGTCGACGTCGCTGCCTGGTCGGCAGCTCGTTGCGGCGCTTCGAAGGAGCGCTTCGTGAGGCACGCGCCTGACCCGCGCTGGTCCTTCTCGGATAACCTTCGTCGGGCCCCTCTCCAAACCTCGCCTCACATGAACGAAGCGCAACTAGACCTCGCGAAGGCCTGCGGGACTCGCCAGAAGGAAGTGGTGCGCATGTTCTACAAGGAGATGTGGGACCACGCCAACGTCGCCTTGGTGCCGCAGATCTTCCACCCTGACTTCACGTTCCGTGGATCGCTCGGTCCACAGTTGGTCGGACACGAGCAATTCATCGGGTACGTCGATCTCGTTACCGGCGCCCTTGACTGCTACACATCGGACATCCTGGCCCTTGGAGAAGAGGCGAACCAAGTGTTCGGCAAGCTTCGGTTTCATGGCTACCACCGGAAGGAGCTTTTCGGCATACGGCCCAGCGGACGCCATGTCTGGTGGTATGGCGCTCCGATCTTCACTTTCGACGGAGAGTTGGTCAGAGATCTTTGGGTCCTGGGAGATGTCCATGGGCTCATTGCGCGTCTGAAGGGGCAGCCCGATACGCAAGCGGCCTAACCCCTTCATCGAGGCCTCTTCTGCGATGCCCACTTCAGTGAAGTCACCCATTCCAGGCATCCGTTCCGCCGAGGTGCCGGCCGGGTCGCTGCTGGAGCGGTACCGCGCGTCCGGGGCCTACGTCGATTGCTATGCCACGGACATCCCTGCGCTCGCCAGCCACGCGCAGTTCGTGGAGGCCTTCTACACCACGCCGCTGTTCAAGCTCGAGCGCGTGCTTCTCGGCTTGCTGGTCTCGCGTCCGTCCACCGACGCGCAGGCCGGACAGCTCGCGCGCGGGGAGCTCTCGTCGTTTGCGCCCTGGCACGTCGAGTCGCGCGCGCCGAACGAGGTACTGCTGGCCGCAGGCCGCACGCGCTCCTGGCTCATGGTGTCGGCACCGGCCGGGCACCCCTCGGTTGGCACCCGGCTCATGTTCGGTTCGGCGGTGCTGCCGAGGCATCGTGCGAATCCCGGCGGCGGTCTCGGCGCACGCTTCCATGCGCTGCGGGGCTTTCACAAGCTGTATTCGCGCGCCCTGCTCCACTCGGCCAGGTCGCGCCTCACGAATCGCTCGGCCTAGCGTCGTCGCCGCCCCGTGCCGTGGGGCGCGCGTCTATCGGGCCATCGCTGAGCGACGCCTTCAACGGAACTGGGTCTGCTGGACGGTCTTCAGCTCGCTCGGCAGCGACGCGAAGTAGTTCGACATCGCCTTCAGTTCGGCGTGCGTGAACGGCCGGGCCATGCCCATCATGATCGCGTTGCTGCGCCCGACGTAGCGCTGCTGGTCGCTCTGGTAGGCCTTCAACGCGACGTAAAGGTAGTCGGCGTACTGGCCGGCCAGCTTCGGGTACGACGGATCGATCGGCGCCGCATAGTTGGCGCCGTGGCACGAGGCGCAGTTGGCCTGGGCCAGGAGCTTGGCCACCTGCGGCGACGGCTCGCGGGCGGGCTTGGCCGGGGCGGGCTGCGCGCCCTGCTTGCCGAGCTGCTCATAGTAGGCGGCGACGTCGGCCATGTCCTGGTCGGACAGCGTCGTCGCGACGGCGCGCATGGTCGGGTGCTTGCGCTCGCCCTTGCGGTAGCCGTTCAGCGCCGCGACGATGTAGCCGGCCCCCTGCCCGGCGATCTTCGGCACGCGGTGGATCTCGGGGAAGCTCGCCTGGTAGCCGGAGATGTTGTGGCAGCCGATGCAGCTCGCCACCTTCTTCGCGCCGGCGACAGCGTCGCCGGGCTTCGGCCCCGGCGCCGCAGGTGCGGCGGAGGCCGGTGCCGCCTGGGCGGGCGCCGAGCCTGCGG
>NZ_JANODC010000265.1:0-5145 GCF_031412495.1 Rhizobacter sp.
TCATTGTGGGTCGCGTGGGCTGGGGCAGGACGGGGACGCCGTCTCCCACAATGATCGCAACAGCCCTCGCTGCGGAGAACCGCCATGGACCACCCCACCGACCTCGCCGACTGCAGCGCCCTGACCCTGCTCGCCCTGTACCGGACGGGCGACGCGTCGCCGGTCGAGGCGACGCGCGCAGTGCTCGACCGCATCGCGCGCCTGAATCCGGTGCTGAACGCGTTCTGCCACGTGGCCGGCGACGAGGCGCTCTCGTCGGCGCGGGTCAGCGAGTCGCGCTGGAGGAAGCGCGCACCGTGCGGCGAGCTCGACGGCGTTCCGGTCTCGATCAAGGACCTGATCCTCGCCGCTGGCTGGCCGACGCTGCGCGGCTCGCGCACCGTCGATCCGGCCGGGCCGTGGGACGTCGACGCGCCTGCGACGGCGCGGCTGCGCGAAGCCGGCGCGGTCATCCTCGGCAAGACGACGACGCCCGAGTTCGGCTGCAAGGGCGAGACGAACTCGCCGCTCACCGGCATCACCCGCAACCCCTGGGACCCGGCGAAGACGCCGGGCGGGTCGTCGGGCGGGACCGCCGCCGCCGTCGCCGCGGGGATGGGGCCGCTCTCGGTCGGCACCGACGGCGCCGGCAGCGTCCGCATCCCGGCGGCGTTCTGCGGAAACTTCGGCCTGAAGCCGAGCTTCGGCCGCATCCCGGCGTATCCGCTGTCGCCGATGGGGACGGTCGCCCACCTCGGGCCGCACACGATGAGCGTCGCCGACGCGGCGCTGATGATGAACGTGCTGAAGCGACCGGACGCACGCGACTGGACGTCGCTGCCGCCGGATGCGAGCGACTACCGGGTTGGTCTCGGCGACGGCGTGCGGGGCCTCTCCATCGCGTTCTCGCCGACCCTCGGCTACGCCACCGTCGACGCGGAGGTCGCGTCCGCGGTCGCCGCGGCCGTCGCCGACCTCGAGGCGCTCGGCGCCCACGTCGAGGCGGTCGACCCCGGGTTCGACGATCCGCTCGAGATCATGACGGGATGGTGGTTCGCCGGCGCCCATGCCATCTGGGCCGGCCTCACGCCGCAGCAGCAGGAGCTCGCCGACCCGGACTTCCGGGCCGAGGCCGAGCTCGGCGCCGCCTGGAGCGCCATCGACGTGCACCGCCTGGGGCAGCGCCGCGGCGCGCTCGGCGCGCACATGCGCCAGTTCATGCAGCGCTTCGACCTGCTCGCCACGCCGGCCGTCGCGGTGCCCGCGTTCGACGCGCGGCCCGCCGGCCACGCGCCGATGGATCCGCGGGCGATGCTCGGCTGGACGCCGTTCAGCTACCCCTTCAACCTGACGCAGCAGCCCGCCTGCACGATCCCGTGCGGCCTGACCCGGGCGGGGCTGCCCATCGGCCTGCAGCTGGTCGGCCCGATGTTCGGCGACGCGCTCGTGCTCCGGGCCGCGCGTGCCTACGAAAGCGTGCGGCCGATCGCGCGGCCTCCGCTTGCGTCCGTGCCCCATGCCGGTGGCGCGGAGCGCGACCTTGTACGAGCCCCGGCCCTGAGCGCCCACGGGTTGCAACCTTGACTGTATGGACGTACAGTCCCGACGATGGATCGGGCTGCCGACGACACCGGCCCTGGAGCGTCTGCACGTCGGCCTGACGCCGTGAGCGAAGAGCGAGCCGCGGAGCGGCGCTACCGTGTCGCCGTGCGCGAGCTGTGCGAGTTCGCTGCGAAGACGGGTGACCTCGACCATCGCTTCACGCCATCGCCGTCAGCGCAGGAAGGCATCGCCGGACACAAGATCGTCGCCGCTCGTCGAGCGTCCTCGCGGCGCAGCGAGGTGCGGGTCGCCGGCGAGTACAAGCAACTGTCGGTGCGCGGCAGGGCCGACGGCTTCACCGAGTCGGAGGGCCTGCTCGAAGAGGTCAAGACCTACCGCGGCCAGCTCGACCGCGTGCCGGCCAACCACCGGGCCCTGCACTGGGCGCAGGCCAAGGTGTACGGCGCCCTTCTGTGCGCGCAACTCGGCCTGGCCGAACTGAGAGTCTCGCTCGTCTACTTCGAGATCTCGCGTCAGGAGGAGACTTCTCTCGAGGAGCTCTGCAGCGCAGCGGCGCTGCAGCAGTTCTTCGAGTCGCTGTGCGAGTCGTTCCTGGCGTGGGGTCTGCAGGAGCTTGCGCAACGGCAGCGCCGCGACGCAGCGCTCGCCGCCCTGCGCTTTCCGTACGACACCTACCGGCCGGGCCAGCGAAACCTCGCCGAGAACGCCTTCAGGGCGGCGCGGCTTCGTCGATGCCTGGTCGCGCAGGCACCGACGGGGATCGGCAAGACCGTCGCCACCCTGTTCCCGCTGCTCAAGGCCTGCGCGACCGAGGGCCTGGACAAGATCTTCTTCCTGACCGCGAAGGGCTCCGGCCACCGCCTCGCATGGGAAGCGGTGGCGGCCCTGCGTCGCGCCGATCCGGGGCTGCCTCTGCGCGTCATCGAGCTGGTCTCGCGCGAGAAGTCCTGCGAGCACCCGGACAAGGCCTGTCATGGCGAGTCCTGCCCGCTCGCGCGTGGGTTCTACGACCGCCTGCCGGGAGCGCGCCAGGCGGCTGTCGACGCAGGCGCCGAGCTGGATCGGGAAGCCATCGGCAACGTCGCCCGCCAGCACCGCGTCTGCCCGTACTACCTGACGCAGGAGCTGGTGCGCTGGTCCGACGTCGTCATCGCCGATTACAACTACGTCTTCGACAGCACCGCGGCGCTGCACCTGCTGACACTCGCCAACGGCTGGAAGGTCGCTCATCTTGTCGACGAGGCGCACAACCTGGTCGATCGCGCACGCGCCATGTACAGCGGCGAGCTTTGCGGATCGAAGCTGCGTTCGATACGCCGAGGCGCCCCATCCGCACTGAAGGGCCAGCTGGGTCGTCTCGTGCGCGCCTGGGCCGCCGTCTGCAAAGGGCAGACCGCCCCCTACGTGACGATCGATGCCGTCCCGGAGCGCCTTGTCTCGTGCCTGGCCGAGTTCACGGCCGCAGTCGGCGATCTGCAGGCCGCGACGCCAGCGGAGCTCGATGCCGAGCTGCTTCGCTTCTACTTGGACGCCTTGCACTTCCGGCGCCTGGCCGAGTCGTTCGCTGCCCATTCGATGTTCGACGCCACGCTCGTGCCGGCAACCGGCGGTCGTGGCGCCCGCCTTGCCACGCTCTGCCTGCGCAACGTCGTTCCGGCGTCATTCCTGCGACCGCGCTACGCCGCCGCTGCGGCGACCGTCATGTTCTCGGCGACGCTGGCCCCGCAGCACTTCTATGCAGACATGCTCGGGCTGCCCCAGGATGCCGCCTGGCTGGAGGTGCAGGCCCCCTTCCACGCTTCGCAGCTGGCGGTTCGGGTCGTGCACTCCATCTCGACTCGCTTCGCCGACCGGAACACGTCGCTGCAACCCGTGGCGCATCTGATGGCGGCGCAGTACGCGCGGCAACCCGGAAACTACCTGGCCTTCTTCAGCAGCTTCGACTACCTGGAGCGCGCTGCGGAAGCCTTCGCATCCATGTACCCGCTCGTTCCGCAGTGGACGCAATGGCGAGGTCAGCGCGAGCTGGAGCGGGCGGCGTTCCTGGACCGGTTCAAGGTCGATGGCCGCGGCGTCGGTTTCGCTGTGCTCGGCGGCGCGTTCGGAGAAGGGATCGACCTTCCGGGCACCCGGCTCATCGGTGCCTTCATTGCCACGCTGGGCCTGCCGCAGGTCAATCCGGTCAACGAGGCCATCAGGCGGCGCATGCAGGAGACCTTCGGCTCCGGCTATGACTATGCGTATCTGTACCCTGGCCTGCGGAAGGTGGTGCAAGCCGCCGGACGGGTCATCCGCACCCCGGACGACCGCGGCGTGGTGTACCTGATCGACGATCGTTTCCGGCGCCCGGAAGTCCGGGAGCTGTTGCCGTCATGGTGGCAGCAGGGAGACGATGCCACCGGCTTCCATAAGGGGTTCAGACCCGTGGGGCCGGGAAGAGTCATGCGATCACGCGGCACAGCGCCGAAGTGTGCTGAGCCCGGATCCTGCCTGCCAGACGCCGCTGCCGACCGTGCTGCCTTTCAGACGCGGGGATCGCCTAAAGCGGCATGCACACAGTTGCTGTGCAACGCTGACAGCACCCGCCGCGGAGGCCGTCTACCGGCGAAGCGGCGAAGGATTGCGGAGGCGTAAGGCGCCGGGATGCTCCTGCGGCACGTCCCCTTCCATGCGCACGCGGTCGCAGCAGGCAGGCGCTGGCGGTCGCTCGCACCCACCAGCGACTTGCCGTTGTCAGCATCTACAAGGCGCTGGGCGGCGGCATCTCGAACTTGCGCGTAGCGAAAAAAATCACCCATTGGCCTTGACCTTCCTATCGTAGGAAGCTCGAAACTTCTCTTCGCCAGAAACGTTCAAGGGGAATTAAATGACTTCCATTGCCCAGCTAGGCGCCAATCGAACCATGTCCTCGGTGACTCGCCTGAGCCTGCCGGTCGAAGGCATGACGTGTGCATCATGTGTCGGCCGTGTCGAGCGCGCGCTGAAAGAGGTCCCCGGCGTGCAGACGGCGGCGGTCAATCTCGCCACCGAGCGCGCTGACATCACCTTCGCCGGCTTGGCCGATCCGCAGGCGGCTGTCCGCGCCATCGAAAGCGCCGGCTACACCGTTCGCGATGAGACCACTGAGCTCGCGATCGAGGACATGACCTGCGCGTCGTGTGTGGGCCGAGTTGAGAGGGCGCTCGCAAGAATCCCGGGCGTGCTTGAAGCCAATGTCAACCTGGCGACCGAGCGCGCGCGGGTGCGTCACCTTGCCGGGGTCGTCTCCACGGCCGACCTTGAAGCGGCGGTCGAACAGGCGGGTTACAAATCCCGCCGCTTGTCCGCCGAAACGGCGACTGCGGGCGATCAGGACACCGAGCGTCGTGAGAGCGAGGCAGGGGAGCTGCGGCGCGCTTTGCTCATTGCAGCCATCCTCACCTTGCCGGTCTTTGTCCTCGAGATGGGCTCTCACCTCGTTTCCGCCATGCACCATTGGGTGATGGGGGTCCTGGGTGAGCAGACGAGCTGGACTATCCAGTTCGCACTTGCCACCCTCGTGCTGTTCGGTCCGGGTCTGCGCTTCTTCCGCAAGGGCGTACCGGCGTTGCTGCGCGGTGCCCC